>CALGBT010000100.1 GCA_937884235.1 uncultured Pseudomonadota bacterium | reverse complement strand
AAAACGGGTCTCCTCGGTCAAGCCCTCGTCTATGGAGAGGCTGTAGAGCATCCCCGCAGCTTTTTCATCGGCGATACTGGCAAGGGCGGCGATCAACTGCGGGAGTACCTCTTTGTCCTTCATCCGCTCCACCAGTTGTGGCACTGCCCGCCGGTCCTTGGTCCGCCCCAGCGACTCAATGGCCGCTCGCCGGAAGGCAACATCTTCGTTGCGGGAAAACTCCACCAGAATGTCCACGGCACTGGGGTCCGAGAAATAGCCCAGCCCTTGAATGGCAACCAGTCGGCGGCTTGCAGGAAGGTTAGTATCATGGGCCTGCTTGCCCACCGCAGCAACAACCTCCTGATTACCACCGACGCGGCCCAGGGCCTCTATGGCAGCACGGGCAATCTTCTGCACGGGGTCGTGAATCAACTCCATGAGGAGCGGTGTCGCATCGGGGTGACCCAGCCGTCCCAAAGCAAATAGCGCCTTGAGGAGCACCTGCTCGTTCTTCTCGTCCCGAGCCTTCAGAGCCATCACCATGATGGTTGGTGCCAGCGCCATTTCACCGGTGTTGGCGGCGAGCCCAACTGACTCCAGTCGCACCGCTTCATCCGCCGACTCCACCAACATCTGCAGCGCCTCCGTACGCACCCCCTGACTGGCCATGATGCGCACCGCAACCCGCTGCTCAAGAATGGTTCCCTTGGCCAATTCATCGAGCCGCGTGACATCTTCGGCCACCATCTCTGAGACACTGACAAAAGCCGGGCACTTGCCAAGATTCTCGCCACATTTCTCCAGCGCGGCGACACTCGTGCTCCAGGTCTTCTCCTGAGCCAGCCCAGGGGATGCGAGGACGGCACTGGCCACCAGCAGCGAAACGACGCGCGTCACGTGTATCATGTCATCACCTCTTCACTGTATCGGGGAAGCTGCGGCAGACTAGTAGCCTTCTTCTTCGGGCCAGACTCCACATTTCCCGTCTGGCCGACTCTGGTTGCGCAGCATCACGTCCAAACCATACGTGTCATTGCGGGGCACATTGACGTACCGCCACCAACGGTCGAATCCCTCTTTCTCAAAACAGATCAGCCGCTTGCCTTCTACCGTCTCTACTTCCTCCAGGGAGGTGCCCACATACTTGGTATCGACGTAGACCTTGACATCCTCTCGCGGCAACACTTTCAGCTTCACCTTGCCAAAGTAGATGATCTTCTTGAGACGGATGGCCAGGGTCTTCACTTCCCCCGGCTGTAGAATCACCGTCTCCTTGTAAGGCTGATAATCCTCCACATTGACTTCAATCTCATAGGCCTTGCCACTCTGGGCCGGAAGAGAGAATTTCCCCCGACCGAGAGGGACCCCGTTGACCATAATCTCACCATCATCGGGCAGCATATCAGCCTTGAGAGTTGCTCCATTGGCAATCAGGGAGGCCTGCTTGTCCAGCGCCTTTCTCACATTCTCCGCATCTCCCATATATTCGGCCTCAAGGAAGAGATACGCAGTGTAGTAAAAAGCAGAATCTGCAGGCAACTCGAGGAAGGAGGCAACCTGGGCCGCGGCGTTGACCGCCATGCCGTTGCGCGGGTCCAACTCGATGGCCTTCTTGAAGGTAATCAGCGCAGCCTGCAACTGACCCCGCTCCACCTGCCGCTGGCCCTGCTGTATAAGCGCAAAGGGATCGCTATCTTCCTGTGCATAGCCGGCAATCGGGAGCAACAGGGCGATGAGCAGTGGAATGAGAAACTGTTTCATGGGGCGACTCCTTGTCCTTCCGTCCTCGGGAGCCGACTCTCGCCGACTCACTTCATGCTCGCTAGTCAATCTTAGTATAATACAAGGAGGCATAGCCTGGCGACTGGTTTTTCGCAAAGGCCGAAACCAGGAGCCGATTGACACCGCGCTCAAGCTCCACGGCAAACTTGAACGGCACCTGGTGGGAGTCCAAAGTGCCATCCCCCAGGTAGTGCAGCCGGACTTTACGCCCATTGCGATAGACCGCGATGCCGGCAGCCGTCGGCGGATGGCCCTTGCCAAAGTCCACTATACCCTCCAGCAGCAGCTCGTCGGCCTCGCCCAACAGCTCCATAGAGGCCTCGTCGGTCAACATCACCCTCGGCTCAACTTGCGCGTAGAGGTCCTCAAACAACGCCAACCCCTGCCGCACACCGCGCTCCAGATATGAACTCGCCACCCAGCCCCAGCGACGTCCTGGCAGCTGCAGCTTGTACCATCCCGGCAGCTCTGCCACCACCTCAACTCCGCCATCCGCCCGCAGTTGCCCGAAGCGCGCCGCCTCGCCATCCGGAGCGACCCGCACAGGCACGCCCTCCCCAATTGGCTGCAGGAAACGCGGCACGCTCTTCGCCGGCACAACATCGCTGTGGACCCGCCACTCGGTGGTAACTGAGAAGTGCGTCCGATTGGTCATGTCCACCACGCCCAGCTCGATCTTCCAGGGGTCGTCGACGGGTTCCCCCTGCACCTTGCCGAGAAAGCTCACGGTCCTTTCTTGGCCCGCAGCCAGGTCTTCGAATTCCACCCGCCCACGGGAGAGGAAGATGGCCGGCCCCGAGAGATTTTTCAGCGTGGCCAGGCCGCTCTTGAGGGGCCCCTTGCCGATGTTGGCGATGGTCACCTCAAGCTCAAAGTCCTCACCGGCCTGGGGGTAATTGTCGCGGTTGCCGGCATCATCCAGGTACTGGTAGCTCAGCGCCAGGCGAGGCAGAGCTGACGGCATGGTAGTAACCGAAACAGACTCTGACGCCAGGGGCAGGTCGAAGTCCTGATGGAGCTCGACAATCACCAGGTCCTTGCGGCGAGGCGACGTGGCGGGCATTTCGAAGATCATCTCGCAGTGCGCCTCCTCGCCAGGTTCCAAGGTCCCAATCAGACAGTTACGCCCGTCAAACCGGTAGTTCGTTGACTCAGTGCGAGCCACGATTCTGCATACCGGCTCAACGCCATCGTTGACCACTCGAACCGTCAGAGTCCCCTCTGAGCCGTCCCCCAATTCTGCGGGTTCCATGGCCAGCGCAAGCGCCAACTCCGGGTGGCTGCCCTCACTGGCGCAGTCCCATCGCCGGTCTTCCGTCCAGGCGAGGGAGTCGATGATGGAACTCTCAAAGGCCTGGAATTGTTCCACCACATCTTCCGCCCCGTCCAACATCCGCGACCCTTGCACGTCTGGTGAGTAACTCACAATGGACCATGCCAGCTTCACCGGCAGGTCCAGGACGACCTGGTCGTAGTTGTCCGGATCGTCATAGACATCACCATCCGGCACCCAGCGCAAATAGTGACGCGGCGAGTCCACCACCGGCACTGCCCCGGTCTTCTCCAGGGCATAGGGCAATGCCCCTTCACCCTCAAACTCGTCATAGAAAGCAGGCAGCGCCGGGGGATACGCGGGATGCACCGCGCGCAACTCAATGTGGGGCTCAATACCTGCCCCCTGAATGACCTCCCGGTTGGGGCCGATGTACTGCGCCACGGTCAACTTCAATGCCCCGCGCTCCAGCCCATGAATATACTGCACCGAACCCTTGCCAAAAGTGCGGCTACCGATAACCACAGCCCGGTCACGATATTTCAGCGCTCCCGTCACAATCTCCGAGGCGCTGGCACTGCCATGGTCCACGATGACCACTAGCGCGCAATTCTCGTAGGCATCGCCGCTGGACGAGGCTTCGGTCTCGGTTCCCTCCCGCACTCGCGCCACGGTCTGTACCACCGTTCCTTCGCCCAGAAACAGGTCCGCCAGCTCCACAGCCGCCGACATCACGCCCCCGGAGTTGCCCCGCAGATCCAGAATCACCGCCGCGGGCGGAGTCTCACCGTAGGTCGACTCCAGAAACCGGCGTACTTCTGTCGCGCTGTTGGTCTGGAACCCCTTGACCCTCAGGTAGGCCGTTTCCCCGTCCAGATCCTTGGCCACAACACTCTTTACTTTAATGATCTCACGCGTCAAGAGGCGCTCAGTGGTCCCTTCCAGCCCCTGCCGTGACAACGTCAACTTCACCGTGGTCCCAGGCTTGCCGCGCATGCGATTGGCCGCCTCGGAAACCATCATATTAATGGTGCTCTCGTCATCAATCTGGACGATGAAGTCGCCCTTTTCCAATTCCGCACGGGCGGCGGGGGTACCTTCCATCACGGACATTACCTGCAGCTGACCATCGCGCACCGAAATGACGATGCCCAGCCCCCCGAAGGAACCCTGCGTGGACATGCGCATCTCGTTGTACTCATCCTCAGTCATGTAGTTGCTGTGAGGGTCCAGGACGGTGAGTAGCCCAACGATGGCGGCCTCTTCCAACTCCTTGCCTTCCGCCACCGTCGGCTGGAAGAAGGTCATTATTTCCATAAGCTTCCACGCCATCTGGTAGAGGTCCTGGACACTGCTCAGTGAGAAGGTCCCGGTCTTGTCCCCGAAGTGGACCTCAATCAACTCCGGCAAGGCCTCCGCTCCCAGGGAATCGCTCCGGCTGAGGTCAATTGATGGCACCACCAGAAACTGGTCAAATTCGTCCTCGATCCCCTGGAGGGCCGCCAGCAGCATGCGGCGCGGCTGCAGTCGTGACTGGAACGCATAATGATCCCCGAGCAGGCTGATGGCGCGACTCGCCTCCACCAATTCGAAGGGCTCCCCGGGATTCGCTTCCTCGTCGGCCAACAGTACCGGCCGGAACGAGAACCCTCGCTCCGGATACTCCACTAGCACTAGCAGCACCCCAGCCAGTATGAGCAGGATGGCAGCGCCCAGTTGACGGACGGGAAAGGACTTGATGGCAACGGACAAGAAAGACCTCCGGGGCGGCGAGGAACTTCGTTATTCTACATAGAAGATGGGATCTTGCAACGGCGCAGGCAACCGCACTCAGGCAAACCGCCTGCGCGCGAGGCCCAGAAGAGCGATGAACATTACCAGCAGAGCACCCCAGGGAAGGGCTGGCCGAACTCCCATCCGACACCCGCAGTCAGGTGATTTCGGCCCGCCATCAGCAACGTCGATATCGCCCTGCCAATCGCCAGGGATGGCATCCCCTACTCCCTCCACAAAACCGTCCAACTCAGGGTCCGGCTCAGGTGGATTAGCCAGATCCACAAACTCCTGCGTCCCGTAGAAAGAGAGAAAGCCATCAATGTCGTCGGGAGTTAGATGGTGCAACGGGTCATCAGCACAGGTGGAATGCTGCACAAACATCACCGACAACTCGTCCCCGGAATGGTCCAGGCCCGTCATGTGGCCCGCCTCATGCAGCACTACATAGAACAGGTCCTGGTAGTCCAGCCACTCCTCAGGCGCATCGTCGCAGTCAGCGAAAAAGTAAAGCTGATTGTTGATGAGCATGTCGGCATCGACGAGTTCACCATCAGCCTTGCTATAGCTGAGCCTGGTTATGGCAATGGCGTTTTCATGTTGGAACGGTACCAGGTCGCTCCATCCCTGTTGGACAAAGACAATGTGGTTCTGGTCTACCTCGGGATCCTCGTAAAAGGCAGCTTCCGCCTGCTCCACGTGGTCCACAAAGATGAACTCCAACGGTGCCTCCAACTCGTTCCAAACCCCAAACGCTTCCTGGATGATCTCGTCTTCCCGGGGAGCAGTTACAAAATCCAGGTCCCCGGAATCGATGTAGTACGGGAAATCATACTTCTGCCAGTGGAGCGCCTTCCCGTCCTCAGTGAGATACCATTTGTACGCTTCCGCCGGGGCTGGCCGGGCCAGCACGCAAAGCAAGATCACCCCTGCCGCAATAACGCGCATGACCGCCTCCTCAGAACCATCAATGTGAGCAACGCCAGCCCCAACAAGGCGAGACCAGCCGGACCACTCCCACCGCGACCCGCGGTACAGCTCTCTTCGCCCCGCGCTTCCGGGAAATCATAGAAGAGGTAGAGCGGATCAACTTTCGTGCACATCATGTTCTCGACCAAGGGATAAAGCGTACAAACCGCATCGATGTCGTCCTGCTCCAGAGTCCGCTTGTTGATCTCACCAGGTCCCGCATGGTCAAACATCGTCGCCTCGACATTCGGCGTGTGATCAATGCCCAGGACATGGCCCAACTCGTGAGTAATCGTGTTCTGGATATCGATCTTCCATGTCTCCTTATCGGGCTTAGTGGTGAACGAATAGTCCTCACCGTTCATTTCGATATCAGCATCGTAGATCTCGCCGGTATTGACGTTGTACGTCACTGCGGTGAAGGCAACAGGACGGGTCGAATAGGGCCATTTCTTCTCGCGGAAGAGCACCATATTGACCGAGGGGTCTTCCTTGAGATGCCCGGTCACTTCCAGATTGGTAAGCCCCGCGAACTGAATCAGAAAGGAGCTGCACGAGACCGCCCCCCACGTATCAAACGATGCTTCTATTTCGGCCAGTTCGCTATCGTCAGCGACATCGTCTGAACCACGCTCGTTGATGTACATGGTCAAACATGAATCGGACCAGGAGAGCTTGGCCCCTTTGGACGACTGGCTCTGCACCCAGGCCCCCGCCGGCACTGGCAACGCCAGAACCATCACAAGTGCCAAGAAGGGCCCCGCCAAATGCCTCATTCAGCCACCTTCTGCACCACCCCTCGAAACTCAGACAGAGGCATGCGAATCGCGGCAGGCGCCGATTTCTGTCCGGCGAAACGAATCCCTTTGAGCTGCTGCTCCAACACCAGGTCCTCGCCATCCAGGCTCATGGCAAACTTGCCCTGCCCCATGTTGAAAACCACGTAGTCCGCACGCGCCGCGGCCAGGCAAAGCACAGCTTCCTCCCCGGGCACCAACCGGGCCTCACCGGGAATCAGCTGCCCGACATCCCCCATCTCGCCCCCCATGGTCACTACCCTCAACTGGCCGTCCCCCTTACCCTTCAAGTACTCGCTCACAGCCAGGGTATGCCTGGTATAGATGTGTCCATCGTCGCCCTCACGGAAGGCCTGGGACGAGAGAACCTTCGCCCGCACCACCAGGTCAGCGTTGCGAATGAGGTCGTCCAGAGGCATGTGCACCAGCACCGCAGCCCGCGCACCAGGCGCTGGGCTTAACATTGACAAGACCAGAAACAGGAAGGTCAAACGTCGCATAGGCCACTACCTCCAAGACAGGTTCCGAAACATTGTATGTGCTTTTGCCAACGGGGCCAAGTTGCCGGCCTTTGAGCTCATTCGCGGTTGGCAAGAAGGTAGTCTCCCAGGCCAACCAACGCCTCTGGATCCACCCCCGCCCCACGCGTGCTACCCGGCCCCAGGGAAATAATGCGCCCATCGTTTACCAACTCCAGTGCGAACCCCAGCGCACCGCGCGTCCGCAACCTCGCCCGGCTCAGGGGCGCTGCCCAACCAATGTCACTGCGACCGAGTCGCCACCCTGCAAGATAGAAATGAACCCAGGCACGGCCGTTCTTCAAATCCAGACTCTGGCCCCCTAACACGTGGAAAAGCCAGAGCAGCAAACAGCAGACCCCCAAGGCCCCTAGAAAAGGTCCGAAAAGAAAACCGGCAACCCCCGTCGACTCTACGGCCAGCAGCATGAGGCCGCCCGTGACTGCCGAAAAAGAGGCCAGCGCCACCGTCACCAAGGACAACGCGTAGCGCATGCCGGGACACAATTTCACCTCAATCGCATCCGCTCGCTGAGTCACCGTAACGCCGGTTCCTTTGGGAGGCGCACATCTACCCGCAGGCGGCACCGGCTCCGTCAAGATGTCCCAGCCAGTCACCTCGCGATAGGTCAAGGCAGCCTCTTCCGCCGCCTCCATATTGGGGAACTCCAGCAGCAGCAGCGTCGTGCCCGACTTGCGAGCCAACTCCACCGAGCAGACAAACACGGCAGCAGCTTCCCGGCCCCAGAATTCCTGCCTGCGAATCACCCGCAACCCGACGATGTCGGCCCCAGGAATCTCTAGATAATCAGCGGCCGAGCGACCAAAGACCCGCACCGCCCCCCCCCCGCCGCAGACCATTACCCCACCCTTGCGAGCCCCCAAGATGCCTGCTACCGCGAGAAAGAGCAGGCCCGAAAGTGCCAGTATGCAGGCCATGGCAAACTCGGCCAGGCTTTCGCCGTAGAGCAGCAGCGCCCCGGTCCCAATGAACTGCAAAATGCCCATGGCATGGACCATCCAGAAAACCGCTTTGGCGACCTTGGGGTCGACGAGCCAACGGTCAGATGCGGTGACCTCTGTCATGTCGAGTTACTCCTCCAACAACAAATGGGCACGCACCAGCAGGTACCCGGGTTTGCGCTGGATGGTATCGATGATAGGCACCAGCGTCCAGCCGGAAAAGACCGGCAGCAGATCCCCGACCGCCATTTGCGACACATCAATGTTGTAGGGGTATGCCTGAACTAAATTCACGAACTCGGCCAGAAAAGTCTCTTCGATGAGTTCCCCGAAGAGCGCCTCGTTCCCCTGCCACTCCTCGTTTATCTCAGCAATGTGATAGTCGACCCAGTCAAGCTCACCAAAGGTGAACTGCACCTGCTGGGCACCGGATTCGCCCACCACCTCGAACAGCGATTTGGCCGAGAAATAGAGATACAAAGTCATCTCCAGGGGCATCCCCAGCATGGTCAGGGAGATCTTCAGGCGCAACTCGCCAAGCTGAATGCGAAAGGCTCCGTCCGCCCCACAGTCAGACATGATGGGGGGCAGAAACGCATTGGCGACGATGCTCAGATCGGCAACGCCAAAATCGGCGAAGTTATTGCCCATCTCAGCCATGCTCTCCTCAGTAAGAACGAAGTCAATGCCACCGGAGAGAAACTTGGTGAAGACTGACTGGCTCAGCACATCGTCGTGCAAAGCAACTTCAAGATAGTGCTGTGTGGTGATGGCCGGTGCCACCGGAGGACCGGTCATGCAACCCAGCCGTTGGGGGGAACCCAAGAGGTCGAGGTGCTTCTTGTCGACGGTGGTGAAGGCCGCATCGATATCCACTTCCAAGCCCCCGTAGCTGGTCTCCAGGCCGCTGCCGCGCATGTGAATCTCGGCGGGAGTAGACGGTGCCGAGGGCATGAAGGGCGGCATCTCGATCCACTTGTCCACAGAGATGACGCCCAGGAATTGCTCCAGCATCGCCTCAACCTGGGCCTGCACCACCAACTCGAACTGTTCCTCGATCATGGTCGCCAGACTCTCCTCAAAGAACGAGAGCACCGCCTGGACAAGATTGCCGGTGACACCGTACAGGTCGATGCCCAGGCCGACAAACTCCACGTCAACCGCAGTCATTTCAACAATCACTTCACCACTGGCGGTCAAATCCACCGCGACGTGGGCGGTAATGGTCACCGCAGTTGCAGTCACCTGTCCCTCCACGTCCGGACACCACGGGGCCGGCATGCTCAGGTCGGCAACCAGGTCAGGGTACTTGGCATGAACCGTCAGCCCGGTAGGCAGTGGCCATATCTCCAGGGTCGGCTGGCCGTAGCTGAGGTTCTCCAGGTAGACGTCATACGTGCAAAGCAGTATCTCCTGCTGGGTGGCCGGACTGGGAATCAGCGCCGCCAGGTCCAAACTGGTGAGCACCGCCTCAGCGATCTGGCTCAGGGTGACGCCCTCAGCCCCGCTCCCTTTGAACGCTTCGTAGTCCAGCCACGCCTTGATGCCACCGGTTACCAGCAGGTCCTCCACCGCCCCATCGACCACCGGGGCATAGCCCGCGGCCAAGGCAAATGACTGAACGTGCCGACTGCTGTTGCCCAACGTATCCTCGGCCTCGATAACCAGCATGTTGAGGCCGAATTCGCCGGGTACCGTCGTCGTAAACTGCCCCAGGACATTGGGTTTCAGGGCCTTTCCGTTGAGGGTGGCCCCCTTGAGACCAGTGGCATCAGTCACCGTTCCCGTCACCGTGATGGGACCCGGTCCCAGCAGTTGCTGCCCGCGAGCAGGGGTATCGATGGCTATCAGCGGCGCACCGGCATCAACTAACACCGGGAAGGAACCGCTGGCCGATGGGTTTTCAGCTGCGTGGGCGCTGATGGTGCCTGGCCCCTCCTTTAAGAACGTGACCTTCCCCAACACCACCTTCGCCAAGGTCGAGGGCGCCACGGCGACCCCCGCCAACTCCACTTCGTCGATGGTGTTGCCATATTCATCTTCACCGGAAGCCTTGAGGGTCAGAGAATGCCCGACAAGATAGACCTCCTTGTCGGGAAAGGGACTCACCTCAATGCTCGCTGCCGGTGCCGGAATAACATGCAGAATGGCGCCACTCAACTCGACCTCAACATCGGCGATGGGCTTGCATACTACGTCGTAGGCTCCCGCCTTTGTCGTCGAGATCAGCATGCCATCCACGACCAATGGCGGGTCCGTGACCAACAAGCACGGCCCCGCTCCAACGTAGTTGCCCGAGTCATCGTAGCCCATGCACGTAACTTTCACCGGACCGCTCCCAGCCACCACCGGGTCGTCGCTGAGCCAGGTCTCCACGACCGCCAGTTCGGGAGGCGTCACCTCCGGCTGCCAGGGTACGAAGACGTCCGCCGCCACGTCGGGCCCTGCCAGAAGATCCTGCACCACAGTGACATCGGGCCCCACCGGCTTGACCACCGCTCCGTCCTGGCAGGCCACCGCCAGCATCAGCAGCGCCACCAGGTAGAGCCTGCCCCAAACTTCCCTCATGTCGACTCCATCGGCTATGTTCTGTTGCTGGTAACCGCACGATATCGCAGCCAATGACACAACGCAACGAGGAGCAGGAGTGCAAACAGCGCAGGCCAGCTACCGGCTGCCAGCGGACCTGATGAACACGAACTCTTCTTCTCGTCGTAGCCCGCGGTCCAGTCCTGCAAATCCTCGTCCACGGCAGGCAGGGAACCGTCACCAGTCTTGACGTCCGGGTCCCCGTCCACGACTGGCTGAACACACGCCCCCGCAACGCAAACCGTCCCGTTTTCGCAGAGCTCCTGGAGCACCCTCTGCCCACAATCCTCGCCTCCGGCCGGCAGCGACTGGCAGAAATAGGTGGCATCGTTGTCGCAGAAGGTCGTCTCTGGAATGCAGTCATCAAAGCAGGGCAGGAAGCAGATGGCCTCAGCCGCCTCGTTGATAGTACAAAACTCGCCATTCTTGCCACAGTCCACCTGGATCAGCGTGTCGCCCACGCACTTCTGAATGACGTCGCCTTCACAGGTCCCTCCGGGAGGAATGTCTGAGCAATCGCCCGGACCCGCTTCGCAGGATCCCTCGCCGCTGCAAGCCGAACCCTCCGGGCAGACCAGGATAGCGAGGTCATAGCAGGCATCTTCAGCCAGCACACACTTGCCGTAGTCAGTTGGCGAAACGCAACTCTTACCAGACTTCCAGCACTCGTTGAAACAGGGGCCGCATTCCAGCGGGCTGCCTGACTGACAGATTATCTCAGGCGATTCGCACGAATCATCCAGAGGCAGGTCCGGATAGGGAGCAACGATGCTCGTCAAGCGGCTGGACGAGTAAGTCAACTCGGTGGCGTCGAGGAAGACTAGGGCAAGCTTCGGCGTGTGCTTCTGGAGCGTGTTGACAGCCTTGGTCTGCCAGCTGTCGTTGCCCTTGAAGGTGGGAACGATGAGCTTCGTGGCCGTCTGAACGTAGTGCAGGTAGCTGGGGCGCAAGGTCTCGCCCCCCAGGGCAATGGGGTCCGGCATCGCCACCGTCTCAACGGTGAAGGAATCGCCCAGGGCCTCTTCCAACTCCACCGCGGCTTGCGACATGATGTACTGATTCGCTGAGTCCTGTATTGCATCGTAGACGCCCACCAGGATGACCTCAGGGGCAACCTGCCGGACATAAGTGTCAAGCCTCCCTTCGCCGTCCTTCTGCAACGCCTGCAGAGCCACAATCTGCTGGCACCCCAGAAATCCTCGAAGCTGGCCATCGACTTCCGCCGGTGTCAGGCTGGGGGTGCGCGAGTAAACTGATTTGGAGATGATGCAACGCCCCTCGCCCAACGCAATGACATAGCCCCTGGTCAGGAAGATGGGCGGCCGATAGGCGCAACTCTCCCACAATTCCGCCAGCTTGCTGCCCGCCGCGTCGTCCTGCTGGTTCTTGATGCCGTAGCGGGCGTCAACAACTCTCGAGACCGCACCGTCGGTTATCAGGAAAGGGAAGAACTCCCCGATCTGCTTGCTGTCCAGCGCCAGCACATCCAGGAAACCCAGCGCTGCCGGCTGCAGCGGATACTCCTCCACATAGGCTTCGAGCTGACTCAATTCGTCGTCACCGCCCACCACGAAGAGCAGCTTCTCCCCATCCAATTCCACATGCAACTGCCAGTAAACCGGGAGATCACCAATCCGCACCGCGTAACGAATGCCGTACTCGTGCAGGGACGGCAAGACGAAACTGCCCGGCGGCGGGTCGGTAAGACCGAAATACTCAGGATGGTCGGCAGCAAAATCAGCGCGGGCTGAAGAGACTCCACCAAGGAGCGCCAACACCGCCAAATAACAGATGAATCGTCGCATGCAAGCTCCGCCTCCCGCTCCTATCCGCGGGAATCTTTGACCAACAAACAGAGCCTCAGTATACTGGCGGCATCGTTTGAACTGCAACCATCGTGGAGAGAACCATGAACAAACTATGGATGATAGCCACTCTAGCAGCATTCTTGCTGGCCTGTTCGGGGTCGGACAAAGAAGCAGTTGACGTGAAACCTGAAGACGACTCCGTCGCCACCGGTGATGCTCAGGTTGCCGACGACGTTGCTGAAGATGACGCCATCATTCCTGCCGACGTGGCTGAGGAAGACGTGGCCCCGGACCAGACTGAAGAACCCCAGTCACCATACAGCGACGAAATGCTGGAGCGACAGTGTAGCACCTACTGCGACCAGGGCAACAGCTGCGAAAGCATTGACTACGGACCCGACTGCCTGGCTGATTGCATCGCTCTGGCTACCGCAGACGTCGCCATCGTCAAGAAGCTGGCCTGTGCCAATAACTACGACGAAGATGGCTCCTATTGCGAGCAATACGCCAGTTGCCCGGGCGACTACGAGTACAACGAAGACTGCGTTACCCTTTGCCTGGACGTGGAAGCATGCGACGCTCTGGAAACGGACATCTTTGGCTACAGCCTTGAGGACTGCAATCTGGTGTGCTCCTCGTCCATCGGCCTGCAGTCCGGCACAGAGGAGATTCTCGATTGCATCGGTGGCGCCCTGGCAACCTGCTCCGGCACGGAGTTCTTCGCCTGCATGGGACCCGGCGACACTGAAGTCTGTGAAGTGAACCTCTGTGGTGCCGAAGTCGACCCCACCTGCACCCCTGTTCCCAATACCTTCGCCACCACCGAAGAATGCACGGCCTCCTGCATCGACTGGTCCGCCGGTCAAGGCCTGGCAGCTCAGATGTGTCTGGAGATGGGTAGTAATCTGCCCATGGACTGCGCTAAGTTGTACATCAACTGTCTGAATATGCCAGACGAGCCTGCGGCTGGTGCGCTTGAATACTGCAAACTCTCTCATGAAAAATGCGGTTCCCTGGGCGACGAGAACAACATCTACGACGACCTCGGTGGCCTCGCCCACGACTTCTGCGCCTGGCAGATGACGGGCATCACCCAGACCAAGCCCGAGGGCTTCCGCACCATGGAAGATGCCGTAACCTGCATCAATAATCTGGACATCTGCCCCTCAGGCAACCTCTCGTCGCTCTACTGCCTCATCAACATCACCGCCGAGCACGTTGCCACCTGTGCCGCCGTGGCTGACATCTGCACCGACCCGGTTGCCGGCCCGGAACTGACCCTTGACTGCGAGGCTGCTCTGGGCTTTGCCACCGGGTTCGTCCCCGAAGCAATCGCGATGATCGAAGGTTGCGTGACCAACGCCGGTAGCTGCGAAGACCTCACCAACTGCTTCTTCCCCGACGACGAAGAATAACCGCACCCGCCGTTACCTCTGGAGGTTCTCTATGCGCCCCGCGCTTGCTCTGTTGATCCTGGCCCCGCTCTTTCTTGCGGGCTGCCCCAAGGCCGTGCCTCTCGGTGAACTAGAGCTTGAGAACCTCGCGCTCACTGCGGTTTCCGGCACCCGCTACTGTCTCTCCGCTCCGCCCCAAATTGTCATCAACGTCACCTCCGCAGATGGCAAGAACTTCCGCACGCCACGACGCGGTGAGGGCCACGGCAATCGGCTCAGATTCCAGGATTTCCTCGTCGAGACCAGCCACGGCTCTGTGACTCCGGACGGGGTCATCATCATCGACGACCCGATACCACTGCTCTTCGAGGAGCTGGTTGTACGAGTTCGCCCCGTCGGCCCCACCGGGCCCGGCACCAGGATTCCAGAGTGGGTCAAGGGCGAGCTTCGTCTGACGCCTCGGTTCGACTGTCGAAGCGAACTGAACTTCGATGGCCAGACCGGGGCACCGGGCATCGGCGGAGCCTGGGGCGAGCACGGGCGAGATGGTGAAGAGGGCGGCGACGAGAAGAACTGCACCGCCGCTCAAAACGGTCGTAGTGGGCAAAATGGCGGCGATGGCCAGAATGGCGGCGACGGCCGCGACGGCGCAGATCTCCGCGTCGACGTCGCCGTTGCTTACATCAAGCGGCGCCACCGCGTCCTGGTCCTGCGGGCCAGCGGACCGGACATTACCGTCCCGCGCTACGTCTTCCTGGACCCCAACCTCATCGAAAATGTCATCGTCAGCGCCCAGGGTGGCAATGGCGGCCCCGGGGGGGATGGTGGCCGCGCCGGCAACGGCGGCAACGGCGGTGACTCAAAGTGCAACTCCGCAGCCGCAGGCAACGGTGGCGACGGAGCCGACGGCGGTGACGGCGGCAGCGGTGGCCGCGGCGGCAATGGCGGCCGCATCGATCTGCACGTGCCCCTCGGACACACCGAAGTCGTGGAGTGGTTCACCCTGCGCAACGCCGCCGGATATGGGGGCGCTCCAGGCCGCGCCGGCAGTGGCGGCAACGGCGGCAGCGCCGGCACCGGCCCCATGGGCAGTGCCTTCCCCGGTAAGGACGGCCGCTACGGCAGTGATGCCACCGCCGGGAACGGTGGCAGGGATGGACCGGCAGTCAATATCTCCTTCTCCGACGCCAATACCCTCTTTGCGCAAGAGGTCAGCAGAGGACTCCAACTGCGATAAGCTCCGATCCCCCAAAACAACGGTGAGAATATTTGATTATCGTTGACACGCTTGGGCACGCTGGTACTGTTTCGCGCAAGTTTGACGCATAGCGTCGTTTCGTTCATTTTGACCGCCAGGGGCGGGGAAGGAGGGAAGAGGGATGACGGATACAAAGGTAATGAACAGGAATCTGGTGGTCGTGGGGGCGATTCTCATTCAACTCGCGCTCGGTGCCATCTACGCGTGGTCGGTATTCACACCTTCGCTCAAGGCCGCGGATTGGACTGCTGCACAGACGCAGGCAGTCTTCGCCGCCGGATTGGCCTTCTTTGCCATCGTCATGGTCATTGCCGGCCGGCTCATGCCGCGTCTTGGCCCCCAGAAACTGGCTGTCTCCGGCGGCATCGTCCTGGGCGCTGGCTATGCGTTGGCCGGTCTCTTTGGCGGCACCTCATTCTGGCCCGTATTCATCTTCATCGGCGTTATCGGTGGCTCAGGAATCGGGCTGGCGTACGTCGTTCCTATTGCCGTGGGCATGCGCTGGTTCCCTGACAAGAAGGGACTCATCACCGGCCTGGCCGTAGCCGGATTCGGTTTTGGTGCCATGCTTTGGGTGAAACTTGCCGGGGCCTGGGGGCACCTCATTGAAACTCAGGGGCTCTCCACAACCTTCATCATCTACGGTGTTATCTTCATGGTCATGGTTGTGGTCGGCGGCATGTGGATGAAGTTCCCGCCGGAAGGCTGGCTGCCCGCAGGCTACAAGCCTCCCCAGGCCGCAGCTGGGGCCGCCCCACTGGCCGGTACCGTCGACTTCCAGTCCGGTCAGATGCTGAA
>CALGBT010000099.1 GCA_937884235.1 uncultured Pseudomonadota bacterium | reverse complement strand
CTGCTGGCCACCTTGCTGGCCGGCTACGCAGCCATCCCCACTGAAGGACTTGAATCCACCGCAGGAACAGCCACCGTCGACCCTGATGCTGTGGTCGTAAATGTGCGCGGAGCCGATACCCTCAACGCCGTCTCCAATGACGTCGAACGGCAATACATGATCACCATCTTCAGGGCCTCGGGAGGAGATTTTGAAGCAATGGCCGAGCGCCTGCTGGGAGACCCGGAGAAAGGTCGAGCCGTACGTCTCCGCTTCAACCAACTCGGACTCAAGGTCCGGGAGTTGAGGTAACCATGCGCTGGCACGCCATACTGGTAGTCCTGCTCCTCGGCCTGGGCGGTCCTGCCGCGGTCAGCCAGCCCCTGCCCAAGCTTCCCATGGACGAGCCAGGATGGGACGACGAGGGGCCGGTGGGAGGACTGTCGGGGAGCGGTGAAGCCGCGCTCCATCCCCAGCCCACCCCTTCAGAGAGCCCAGTTGACCCGCCGGCGCCGACCCCTCCAGACGATGCCACCACAGCCCTGGACCACTCCTTCAAGAAGATGGCGCAGCTACGCCACGACGAATCCTTGCGGCACTTCACGGCCAAAGACTACCCCAAAGCTCTCGCCGCCCTGCGCGCCGCCTACGACCTGGACAAGACGAACCCAGAGATTGTCAATGACCTCGCCTACCTCTTGCACACGTTGGGCAACCGAGAAGGGGCCGTCCGCTATTACCGGGAGGCGCTGGTGCTGGCACCGGACCGCTACACCGCGCACATCAATCTGGCGGACCTGCTCATGGAGTCAGCCGCCACTGACGAGAGCCAGGAGGAGGCTGCGGCGCTCCTCATCCATGCCCGCGAGCTCAGCGGCAACAAACCCTCCGTCATCCTCCGGCAAGCCCGGGTCGCAGCACGCCGGGGCCGCTTCGAAGAAGCCCGCCTGCTGTACAAGGAAATCGAAATGCGCACTGAACTCTCGGGGGCCCGGCTCCTGGAGATTGGCGACTTCTATCGCGACTTTGGACGCGGCGACATCGCCCAGGGCTATTACCAGCGCATCGATGCCTCCGGCGGCGACGGCCCCACCGCCCAGCGCCGCCTGGAGCAACTGGACATTACCCGCACCGCCCAGCGCTACGGCTGGGCCTCGAGCCTGCGGCCCGTGCCCGTTCAAGCCCAGGCCCTGCTCGCGCGGGCCCGCCTCTTCCTGGGGCAGCAGCAGCTGACTGAAGCCCGCAACCTGCTAGAAGAGGCTCTCTCCCTGGCCCCGCACTACGGCGAGGCGCGCATGTGGCTGGGTGAAGTGATGCGGCGCCAGGGGGACCTGCCGGGCGCTGAGCTGGCCTACCTCCGAGCCCTGGCCCTTGATTCCGCCAACCCCGAAGTGCACCTCCGCCTCGGCGAGCTCTATCTGGCTGATGACGAGCGGAACCGCAGCTCCGAAGCTGTCCTCTTCCTGCACAACGCCCTGCAACTGCGCCCCGAATGGCACTCCGTGCTGCTCCGCCTCGCCCAGGCCTGCCAGGCATCAGGTGACCTGGCGGAGGCGCGCCGCTACATCGACCGATTCCTGGAGAAGGCGCCGCCAGACAGTGCCGACCGCGCTGAGGCAACCCTCATCGCCACCGCGCTGCGAGACGTTCTGGTTCACTACCCGGACGGGGACAAACCGTCAGCCAGTTCCACCAAACCCCTGGGAGCCGAGGTCGTTCAGGTGCTCAATCGCGCCCGCAACTACCTCGACCTGAACCGTCCCGATGCCGCCATGGCCGAGCTCCTCTCACTTCCGGCGGACCAGCGACATCCGGAGGTACTCAACCTTGAAGGGCAGATTCTGGCGGCCACCGACCGGTTGACGCAGGCCATCGCCCGCTTCCAGGAGTCCCTCGACCGGGATTCCGGCCAACCAGTGATCCACGAACGCCTGGGGCTCCTGCACGAGCGACTGGGCAACACCGAAGCCGCTGCCGCCCACTTCGGCAGCGCCCGCCAACTGGGTAGCTCACTGGCCGGCCTCCACCTCGTCCGGCTGCAATTGGGAACTCCCCGGACGGTAGCTGAGAAACTGGTGGAATTGGTGCAACCGGGCCGCCTCTGGCAGATGCGGGAGGACCTCACAGAAGCAGTCGCCCGGGAGCCCGACGGCCTCTTTGCCGACCAGGCCCGGTCCCTTCGAGGGCAGGTGGAGGGCCGCCTGCTGGCGCTGGCCATCGCCTATGGCCTGGCCCTGTGCGTACTGCTGGGAGCGCTGCTCCTCTGGTGGCGACACCGCTTCGGGGGCCGCGACCTCGCTGACCTTGTTCGCCTGCACCCCGAAGCCGGGCCGGAGGTGCAGCGAGTGCTGGCGGCCATCCGCCATGAAGTACTCAAACACAACACCATGGTGCTCAGTGGCCTGGTACAAACCCTTGAGGCCGGCGGCGATGCGAGCAACCAGGCCCAGCACCTGCGGGACACGCTCTTTGGCAAATCGCGCCAGGAAGCCGTACTGGGGCACCTCCTCAACTACTGCGAGCAGCTCGAGCAGATCGGTCGCACCCACTCAGTGCGCCTTAATCTGCGCCACAAGGATCGGGCGATGCAGGCCATCCTCGAGGGATTCGCCTTGCTGGAGAAGGCCTCCGGCAGGCTGGAGCGGGTTGAATTCATGCGACCGGGAGAGAAGAAGCAGTTGGTGAAAACCCTCAAGGAGGCCGCTCAGCGCCTCAACGTTGACGGCTACGAGGCAGTGCGCACCCTCCTCGACAGCCTGCGCCTGCTGCAGGTGGACGGAACGCTGCTGGAGAGCATCCATCAGCGCATCTGCAGGGAGCCCAGGCTTGCCGGTCTTGGCCTGGAAGACCCGGTTCTCGACATTGGTGCGGCAGCGCCGGTCGCAATTCTCGTACCCCTGAGCGCCTTCGAAGATGTGCTGGGCAATCTCATCCGCAACGCGCTGGTTTCAACCTGTGAAGCGGGCCTGGAGTCCCGCCGCATCGGCCTTGGTATCGAGCTGGAAACAGATCCCATTACGGGCATCGAGACCGCGCTCTTCGCCGTCCGGGACAGCTCCCCTCGCCCCCTCTCCACCGAAATGATCCGCGGTCGCTATATTGAAGGCGGCCTGGGGCTTTCCAGCGACCTGGTAGCCCGCTACGAAGGCTCCATCGATGTGGAGAAGGGACCCGGTAACTGGGTAAAATCGGTGGTAGTGAGATTCCCCCTGGCCGCCAGAGGAGACCCCCAATGAACCTCGAATCCCGCACCGTTCTCATCGTGGAAGACGGCAACGAGTACCTGGAGAACCTCTCGCGCTTCGTCCCGGAGCCTAAGTACGTCCAGACCCACAATGGGGCCGAGGCCCTGGCGGCCCTGCAACAAGGAGGCATTGATCTCATCTACCTGGACATGCGCTTCGACCGCATTCCCCTACCCGAGCTCCTGGGCGATCACGTGGCCGCCACCCGGCAGCAAAACGGCGACCCCGCCCGCGCCTGGCGCTACCTGCAGAACAACCAGGGCCTCTACATCCTCCACCACCTCAGCCAGAACGGCTTCGCCACCCACCCCACCATCATCTCCTACGACTTCTCCCGCGAGACTGGCCGCTTCCAGTTCCTCCAGCAGAAGAACCCCAACCTCGGCTGGGTGGCCGATGCCGTCACTCCCGATGAGATTCGCCGTTTGATGTTGGAGTTGTGTCAGTAGTGAAAACGCGGTTCGAGACTCAGTCGACTTCGTCTTCCTGACCTTCTGCAAGCCCACCTAGAGGTCTCAGTCGAAACGTCCCGCCGGTAGAAATCCCGCCACTTTGCCCGGAGCTGGTGCGCTCTACTCATTACCTTCCCGCCATTAAGCCACAAGGGTGTCATCATGTATTTGTCGGGCGTGTGGTCAACGAACTCTTTCGTACCCTGTGGCACCGCGGACTCGACCCGCACCTCTACTTCTGGCGTACGGCAACCGGTATTGAGGTCGACCTGTTACTCGACGATGGCTCCAATCTGGTGCCTGTGGAGGTCAAACAGACAGCCACGCCGCGCCCGGCCATGACCCGCACCATCCGTTCGTTCATGTCTGATGTCTCAAATTCTTCGCAACGAGGCTGGCTCATGCATACAGGCGATTCAGCAGTGCCACTTGCCGAGGGAATCATCGGTTGGCCAATCGGGGAGAGGTAGCCCAACTGCTCTGGAGAGAGCGACGGGCAGGCTAGAAGCTCAGAGCAAATCCCATTCCGGAGCCCTGGGGGGTCACCAGGGGATAGAAATGATGCGAGAGGGCCTCTGCCTTCTCTCGGTTCCCGGTATCGACGATGAGCAACACTGCCCCGGCAACCGCGGTCGCAGCACCGACTCCATAGAGGGCATAGGCTGTCAAAGCCCGCGGTCTGACATCTTCTTCCCAAGCATCGTTGTACTGGGTGGTGCGGTTGTCGAACTCTTCCTTCGTGGCCGCGTCGCCGGGGGCAATTCCGTCACGCAGGGAGAGGTCTTTAGTGATTGCCAGCACGTGGAAGATGCCACCACCCAGCAGGAGTGCGCCGCCGGTGCCGATAAGACTCCATTCCAAAGCATGGGAGCGGCTGGCCGCCGGACCATGCTCAACGATTTCATTGCCCAGCTTCAGTGGCCCAGTGGTCCCATCTTCAGGACCCTTCTCGGGTGCCTTGGCAACCCGTTTCTGCGCGACCTGGGGACTCTCCCGGACCAATCCGCCCGATGCCAGCGTGATGGTCTTCTTCCAGGGCATCTCACCGGGCTTGGCCACCATCAATTCGTAAGTTCCAGGCTTCAGTTTGCGCTCAAAAGGCACCACTCCTTCCA
Organism: uncultured Pseudomonadota bacterium; assembly: GCA_937884235.1. Taxonomy (GTDB): domain Bacteria; phylum Myxococcota_A; class UBA9042; order CAIXZC01; family CAIXZC01; genus CALGBT01. Next base: position 11,169 of record CALGBT010000099.1, on the reverse strand, counting down.
ACCGACCATCCAGGAAGACCTGCACTGCCTTGCCGTCGCCCAGCACAATGAGGGTGCCCAGCACGACCGCCTGCTTCAAAGCAAATGTCTCGCTAGCGGCACCTTTGCCAACCTCGAAGGTTCTCTTTTCTGCCTCGAAGCCGGCCTTCTCCACCACCACGGTGTGACTACCGCGAGCCAGATACCAGTCCAGCGGACAGGGGTAGGACTCGGCGGCGGTGGGCGACAACCGCAACATCGCCGCGGGCTCACATCGGAAAGAGACCCGAGTATGCGTCTTCGCCAGCTTCTTCCCGATCTTCTGACGCTCTTTGGCCACCGCCTTGTCAGCCTTCTTAGCGGCCTCAAGGTAGACGCTCAAATGATGCCAGGCGGCGGGCAGATTCTGGAGCCTGTTGTAGGCCACACCAATGTTCACATGCAGGTCCAGGGCAGTCGCTGCCGGGACTTCATCCAGGATATCAGTCCACAACGCAATAGCCTGCTGAAATTGTCCTTCCGATGCCCGCTTGAGCGCCAACTGAGAGATGGCCTCCAACTCCTCCGGCGTGCGCTTCTCCTGCGCGGCCAACCCGCTCGTCAGCAAGAAGCAAAACACGGCTGCGAAGCACCCTGACGTCATCCTTCTCATCTCAACAACCTCCGTGACACCGCATGCATGACAAATACCACGCCCTATGCTGCAAGGCAAGGCGGTGACCGAGCAACACCACGTCAGCCCGCCATGCTAGCGCACGCTTGCGCGCTCGTGCGCGCTGCGCTAGAATCGCCACTCGACAGGTTTAGAGTACGCACAATTTTCGGAGCTACCTCATGCGTCGCATCATCCTCGTGATTCTCGCTATGTTGCTATTTGCCTCCTGCATTGCCCCGGCTGAATTCTCCTTCAAGGGGGCTGCCGATGGCGGCAAGGACGCTGTCGACGGCCGGATGGCCGATGGCCGCACCACGCTCGACTTGCCGGAAGTCCACGGGAAGGACTTGCCCCGCTCTGAATTACCCGATGCCGCCGTTCCTGACGTCGACGTAGTGGACCTGCGGGACTCTCTTGATGCCCAACTAGCGGATGCGGTGGACATCATCACGAGCGATATGCTGGACGTTGGCCCGACAGAAGTCACAGATGTGGCAAATGGTGGCGACGCCGGGATTCTGGACCTCGTTGATGCCACGAATCCGGACAGTGTTGACAGCAGCGAGGTGGAGGCCTGCATTCCCGACTGCGAAGAGCTGGAGTGTGGGAACGACGGCTGCGGCGGATCGTGCTGGATGTTCGACAGCGACGAATGTGACGACGGGAGCCCCTGCACCGTGGACAACTGTGGCGAGAGTGGGAGTTGTGTCCACCTGGCTCTGCCGGAAAACGTGTTGATGCCGCTGCTGCTCGGCTACGACTGTCCCTGTGCGAAGCCGGCGGATTGTGCGTTATTGGAAGATGATAACCTCTGCAACGAGACCCTCACTTGCGCATTTTCCCCGGTCGACGGCGAGGAACTGGTCTGCATGCCCGACGACGGCACCGGCACCAGCTACGATGACGACCAGTTCTGCAACGGCCTGGAACTCTGTGAGTCCGAAAGCGGCGAGATGATTGCCGGCACCCCGCCAGAGACTGACGACAACATCGACTGTACCGTAGACCTTTGCGACGAAGTGGCCAACAAGGTGACCCACACAGGTGATGACAACCAGTGCGATGATGGCAATTCCTGCACCGGTGGCACCTGCGACCCGGCTATGGGCTGCGTCCAAGCGACGGTGGAAGGTTTCTGCAGCGATGCCGATTCCTGCACGCACACCGATTCCTGCGTCGAGGACCTCTGCGTTGGCACCACCTACGACTGCGATGACGACCTCGAGTGCACCGACAACATTTGCGACGGTGAGGGCGGCTGCGACCATCCGCTACTGGAAGAGTGGTGCCTCATTGACGACGAATGCGTGGCTGCGGAAACCCCCAGCCCCGAAAGCCCTTGCCTGGCCTGTCTGCCTGAGGAGTCTACTGACGCTTATGCGGCCGACGACACCCAGAACTGCGGCCCCCTTCCCGAGGCTCTATCAACTGCGTGCCTGGCGGGCCTCTGCACCGTCTTTGAGTGCAATCCCGGCCGCGGCCACTGCGACGATTCTCATGCCAACGGCTGTGAGACCGACACCACCGCCGACCTCCTGCACTGCGGCGGGTGCAGCAAGCCCTGCGACCAGGGGCAGGTGTGCAGCTTAGGGGAATGCAAGAACGAGTGTGACGGGGAACTGACAAAGTGCGACCCGGCAGGCTGCGTCGATACCCAGACCAATCCCCTCTTTTGCGGCAACTGCGAAACGGCCTGCGACTTCGATAACGCCACCGCCCTCTGCGTTGATGGCCAGTGCACCATGGGCGACTGCCTCGACATGACCGGTGATGCCAATGGCAATCCCGATGACGGTTGCGAATGTCTTATCACCAACCAGGGGCAAGAGCTGTGTAATGAGTGGGACGACGATTGCAACGGCCTCATAGACGATGTGGCCGACGACCTGATCACCACTGACCCCATCAACTGCGGCCAGTGCGGCAATGTCTGTCCGTCGGGGGGCGTTGCGCAAATGGCAGTCTGCGCCAACAAGACGTGCAACCTGACCGACTGCGCCGACAACCAGTGGGACCTCAACGGCAATGCAGTCGACGGCTGCGAATACGAGTGTCCCTACGCCGGCCAGCAAGAGACGTGCAACGAATTGGATGATAACTGCGACGGCCAGGTCGACGAAGGCTTTGTCCTCACCAGCGACCTGGAGAACTGCGGAGCTTGTGGCAACATCTGCGCCCACGCCTCCGTTGCCGAGTACCTCTGCGCCGGCGGTCAATGCATCGTCCTAGCGTGCAACGAAGGCTACAAAGATGCCAACAACCAGGGTACCGACGGCTGTGAGGTGGAGTGGCAACCCGACGGCGAACTGTGGGTCGATTCGTGGGAGGGCGGCACCTACGCCGACGACTTCGACGGGTCGCAGGATTTCCCTTTCTCGACGATCCAGGAGGCCATTGAATATTCCTTCGACGGCTACCTCATCCACATCAACGAAGGCATCTATACGGGCGGCGTTGAAATAGACATCCCGAACCTCACCATCCAAGGGGCAGGCCAGGATCTGGTCTTCGTCTCCACGCCGGAATACGGGACGGGTTTCCATATTACCGCCGACGGAGTGACGGTGGCGAACCTCGCCATCTCCGCAGGACGATACGGCATCCACTTTGAAGGGACGGAGGAATCTCCGCTGCAGGGTGGCGTGGCCAAGAACCTGGGAATCAGTTCCCTGCAAGGGGCCGTCGGCGAGGGCGGCGATGCCGCGGGCGTGAAACTGGAGTGGACCGTCGGCGTGTCGGTGAGCCAATGTGAGTTCTCGTCGGTGGCTGGCAGCGAAGGTGCGGCGGGGACCGACGGGAATACCGCAGGCGAGGAGGGTGGGCGAGGGCTTGGTGTCCACGTCCTGAACTCTACACAATGCGCCATCATGGCCAACTCCTTCGCCGGTCTCTTAGGCGGGAAGGGCGGTGCACCCAGCGGCTCTAACCGGGGCGGAGCGGGCGGCGTGGCTGCGGGGTTGCTGCTGGAGAACGCCACAGGGGGCCTCATTTCGGATAACGAGGTCGAGTTGGCGACCGGAGGTGCCGGCGGCGGCGGGGCCACCCAGAGTTGGGGTGGTGAGGGAGGAGTGGGGGCAGGGGTCTATCTGTTGCATTCGACTGGCAACGGGTTTTCGTCCAACACCTTCGAGTTCATCTATGGCGGCCCTGGCGGCCCCTGCTGGAACGCCGAGGAATGGATCGGGGTAGCGGAGGGAGCAGACCAGGGGGGGTTCGGTTTCTTCTTCGACGAGGAGTCCCTGGCTAACACGGTAGAAACTTCTAACCTCGTTTCCGGGCAGGCAGTGGTCTATCTGTCTGGGGCTGACGGCGCGGTGGTCACCGGGCACGAGTTGATGGCCAACGCAGATACCACCAACCTTGGCAAGATCGTGGTGGTCGATTCGGTCAACGTAACGGTCAAGGACAACCAGATCGGATTCGTGGGCGCACCATCCGGTGTCACCACAGCCGGATCAACAGCGACTGGGGGAGACGGTGAAATGGCAGCGGGGATCCGGCTGCGCAACTGCATTGGTTGCCAGGTTCTGGAGAACGAGGTCTCCGCAGTGTTTGGAGGGACCGGAGGTACGAGCGGCAAGCAGGGCTTTGGAGGAGCGGGGGGCATCGCCGCGGCCGTTGCGCTGGAGGGGTGTGCCGGTTCGTTGGTATCGGACAACCACCTGTCGGATCTCCTTGGCGGCCAGGGTGGCGGCGGGATGTCTGGCGGTGGAACGTCCGGGGTGGGGACCGGGGTCTATTTGGCCGGAAGTTCTGGCAACACAGTGAGCGGCAACTCGGTGGAGGATGTGGACGGAGGCCCGGGCGGCCCCGCCCCAAGCCTGGAGACAATGGGTGCGCAGCAAGAAGGCTACGGGGTCTTCCTGGAAGAGACGGCGTTGGACAACACTGTCGAAGATACGAACCTGGTGGAGGGCGACCAGACCGTCTACCGGTATGGAGAGGTTGATTCCACCGTCCAGGGCTACGTTCTCATCGCCGGCTCAAATCCCACAAACCTCGGCAAGATCGCGGTGGTCGACTGTACTGGCGTGCGAGTGAGCAACAACGAAGTGGCCTACTTCACCGGCCGAGCGGGCGTTGGGATGGCGGACAATGCGGCTGCCTGCGTGGGCGCTATCGGTGCGGGAATCCGAGTGTCGAACTGTGCCCAATGCACGGTTTCGTACAACACCGTCTCGCACATTGACGGGGGCATCGGGGCCACAGGTTGCGGCGGCAAGATTTCGGGGACGGGGGGCATTGGGGTCGGACTGCTGCTGGCCGGGTCGACCAGCGCACAGGTGACTGGAAACCAGATAGAGGAAGTGGCCGGGGGCATTGGCGGGTCGGCCCACCAGACCTCCTCGGGCGGACCGGGCGGAGTGGGAGCAGGCATCTATCTCTCCGACAGCGTGACGGCTACCGTGACTTCTAACCTGATCGGCTTCGTCATTGGCGGCGACGGAGGAGCAACAGCCTCCTACTATTCGAGCGGGGTCGGAGGAGTCGGTGCAGGAGTGTACCTGGAGGCAAGCGAGGGTGCGGAGCTTGCGGGCAACACCCTGTCCGCCATCGCCGGGGGTGCCGGCGGCTTTGCGAAAGACGAAAAGGCCACGGCGGGACTTGCGCAGGTGGGCTACGGGCTCTATATGGACCCCGACTCGCAGGGGACGCAGGTGGCGCTGGACAACCTGCTGGAAGGGGCTCTCATAGTCTACCTGCACGGGGTAAACGACCTGCTTGTCGAGGGAGTGCACGTGGAGTCTGAGGCCAATCCGACCAACTTCGGGCAGATCGTCCTCCTGGATTCGGACGGGGTCACGGTGAAGGACTGCTCGGTTTCGTCGGGACGGGGGACAGCGGGATGTACGGGCGCAGACAATACGAAGGGCTGTGCCGGCGGTGACCTGGTCGGACTCTTGCTTGATTCCTGCACAAACTGCAACCTGGAGGGGGTTGTCATACAGGGACTCCAGGGTGGCCAAGGTGGTTCGGGGGGTTACTCTGGCTCTGGCGGCAATGGCGGGCCTGTCTTCGGGATCGATGTTGTCGACTCTTCTGGCTTGAGCGTCAGTAAACTCCAGGTTTCTGGAATCCTGGGGGCGCCGGGGGGGACCGGCGGCTACGACGAAAACGGTGGTAACGGCGGTGCCACGTTCGGGGCTCGGTTCACCGGCTGCAAGGGGCTGTCGCTGGAGGAGATGAAGGTCAACGACATCGGCGGCGGTGTCGGCGGCTCCTACGCATACTCTGGCGATGTCGGCGGGAAGGGCGGCGAAGCAACGGGGATCCTGGTAGATTCCTGCACTTCTTCCGCGGCTGACCGTGTGACTGTGCGGAAGGTCTCCGGCGGGGCCGGCGCGCCGGACAAGTATGCGATGCCCACGCAATCGGGCGCCGCTACCGGCAGCGAGTTCGTGGACAGTGCGGGGTTCACTTGGCAGCACTCGATTGTGGCCGATGTTTCCTCCGGCCTTGGTAGTTCTCTTTCGGCACGGGGACTGGCGGGCATGCGGGTGGACAACTGTCCCCTGATGAAGATTCGTAATTCGGTCGTGCATGGAATCGGCTTCGACACCAACTGGGATCTGATCGCGGGCGTTGTCACTACTGCCTCACAGAACGCCCCGCTTTCACTGCTCGACTCCATTGTCGGAGAGGTGACGGGGACGTGCCTACGCAATGATAACGTGAACTACCCACTCGCTTTGAAGGCCGACTACAGCGACATCTTCTACTGCAATGCCGCAACGGACAACGCCCAGATGGCGGCCACCTGTTTGTCGCTGCCCCCGATGTTCGTCGACCCACAGAACGGGGACTTCCACCTGTCGCCGGGGTCGCCCTGCATCGACGCCGGCAAGGAGTTAAGCGACTATGCGAGTGAGCCGGAGCCCAACGGCTGCCGGGTCAACATCGGCGCGTATGGCAACACCCCCGAAGCGATTGCCAACCCCTTTGTTGGCCATTGTCCCAATGGGGGACTGTGCCAGCCGAATTGCCTGGGCAAGGCTTGCGGGAACGACGGCTGCGGCGGCAGTTGTGCCACATGCGGGGGAGAGAGTGAGGTCTGCTCTGCGGCCCACCAATGCTGCGTGCCCGATTGCGAGGGCAAACTGTGTGGCGACGACGGCTGCGGCGGCAGCTGCGGTGGGTGCCCGGACGGCGAGGTCTGCGACCTGCAATTCACCTGCTGCCAGCCTCTCTGTGAGGGCAAGTGCGGAAAGCCGGACGGCTGTGGGGGGATCTGCGACACGTGCGCGTGGGGCAACGTCTGCCTGCCCAGCGGGCTCTGTGCAGGGCCCGTTGAATGCCAGGGGCCCATCGTCTGCGGTCAGATGAAGGACATGCCCGGGCCGCGCCACATGGGCACGGCGGTGGCTTTTGACGGGGCGCTGCACTATCTGGGGGGCTACGTGGCCGACGGCGAACAAGTCGGGAATCACTCTGATGCAGTGTTCACATACGCTCCCGCCGCCGATTTGTGGTCAGACGGGGCTCTGGCTGTTCTGCCGGCTCCGCTAGCGTACCACGGGAGCGCAGTCGTCGGGGGCGTACTTTACAACGTGGGAGGATCAAACGGGGAGTTGTTGCAGGCGCTGCACTCCTATGGTGGGCAGGAGTCCGGCTGGCAGAGCCTCCTCGACATGCCGCTCCCAGCACAGGGCCTCAACCATGGAACTCTGGAATTCGACGACAAACTGTTCGTTCTTGGCGGTACCTACGGAGGTGGATATCAGTATCACGATTACGGCAACGTTTATGACCCCGGTGCCGATGGGTGGAGCAAAACTGGCAATATGGTTTTGGGGCGGAGGTTCATCGCCGCGGTGGTCCACGGAGGGTCACTCTACGCATTTGGAGGTGTGAAGGGCTGGGGCACGGTGTACAGGCACGTCGAGCGCTACGACGTCGGGACCAGCACCTGGACACAACTCGGTGACCTGCCGGTGCCCGCGGCGAAAGCCATCACGGTTTCAATTGGCGACTATATCTACCTCATGCTTGCGGAGACGGGCTACAACACCCCGGCTACCAGTGAGGTCTACCGCTACGATCCAAAGACCGACTCGTGGGAACTCCACGGCTACCTGGCACCGGCCATGACCTACAGCCACCGGGCATTCGCTCAGGTTGGCAATTCGGTATACCTGTTTGGCGGCAAGCGCTGGAACTATGGCAACTCGACAACAGCCCGCGTCGACGTGGTGGTTTTTGAATAAGATCAATCACAAATGCGGCTATGCCGTCGCCCAGCGCGCGCACCTGCGCTGCGTTATTGTTTCGGGAATTTGTTTCGGCACTGAAAGACATTTGCTGCGGGATACCAGCGGAGACTGCTGATGCGTATAGCGATTCTTCTACTACTGTCCATTTCCAGCCTCACCTCCTGCATCGCCCCGGCTGAATTTACCTACAAGGGGACCGCCGATGGTGGCAAGGACGTTGTCGACGGCCGGATGGCCGATGGCCGCAGCACACTCGACGTGCCAGAGACGCATGCCAAAGACCTGCCACGGGTGGATGTACCGGACGTCTTTGACATCCGGGACAGTAGCAATACCGACACCCTGGACGGTGTTACGCCGGACACCCTTGACGGAGGCGCAACTGATACCCAGGACGCAGCCCCCGAAATCGACGTTTGCGCACCACAATGTGACGGCAAAGAGTGTGGCGACGACGGGTGTGGTGGGACGTGTGGCGAATGTGCCGCGAAGTGGAGTTGTGAGGAAGGCTCCTGCACCCCCGACTGCATGGCACTCTGCGAGGGAATTGAGTGCGGATATGGGCTGCCGGATGAAAAGGAGTGTGCCTGCAAGAATTGCGACGACAATGACCCCTGTACCAAAGAGCTGTGTGACCCCGACGAAGAGCAGTGTGCGTTCTTGCCAGTCGCCGATGAAGAACAAGTGGCATGTGATGACGGCAATATCTGCACCGCCAGCGATGTCTGCGTTGGCGGCCAGTGCGCGGGGACGTTTCTGCCCTACGATGCGTTGCAGGAGTTAGACTGCGTCTGCACCACAGATGGTCACTGCATCGCGACCGAAGATGGCGACCTTTGCAACGGAACAATGGTCTGCCAGAAGGAGGGCGAGGATACCGAAGGAATCTGCATCGTGGACGAAGGTTCTATCCCCGAATGCGACGACGGGAATCCATGCACCGACGACGACTGTGATGCCGTCGAGGGCTGCCAGTACTCTAACAATACGCTCCCCTGTGATGATGAGGATATCTGCACCGTCCAGGACACGTGCGGCGACGGAGCGTGCGGTGGCCAACCGAAGATAGAGGTCCCCCTTGAGGACGACGGCTGCGACGACGGCAACCTCTGCACCACGGATACCTGCAACCCGGATGACGGGGCATGCGAATCGGCCCCGGTCCCGGCGGAAGAGGAATTGGCCTGCGACGACGGCGACTTGTGCACCCTGGCCGACCTGTGCGATGGCGAGGGCACCTGCATGGGCACGCCAAAGATACTCATTGCCCAGCTGGAAGGAGGTTGCGAAGACGGCCTCATCTGCACCGACCACAACTGTACCCCCGAGACCGGTGCCTGCGCCCTGGTTTTCAATGAAGCCCCCTGCGACGACGGCAACGTCTGCACCACCGGCGACCACTGCACCAACGGCAACTGCACGTCCACCGGCTGGGATACCTGTGACGACGACAACGTCTGCACCACTGACCTTTGCGAACTGCCTGGCGGCTGCACCCACACCGCCGCCAGTGGTCCCTGCAACGACGACGCCCCGTGTACCAGCGCCGATATGTGTGTGGAGAGCACCTGCACCGGCACACCTTACGACTGCACCGACGACCTCGATTGCACCGATAGCATCTGCGATGGGGATGGCGGCTGCGACTTTCCGCTTCAAGATGGCTGGTGCCTCATAGATGACGAGTGTGTGGAGGCGGACACGCCCAGCCCGGACAATCCGTGCCTGGCTTGCCTGCCGGAGGAGTCCACGGACGCTTACACGGCTGACGACACACAGAGCTGTGGACCACTGCCTTTCACACTGACCACCGCCTGCATAGCCGGTCTCTGCACCGTAGCCGACTGCGAACTGGGCCGGGGCCACTGCGACGACTCGCATACCAACGGCTGTGAGACCGACACCACTGCCGACCTGATGCACTGTGGCGGGTGCAGCAAGCCGTGCGACCCGGGGCAAGTGTGCAGCCTGGGGGAATGTAAGAACGAGTGCGATGACGGGCTGACCAAGTGCGACCCGGTGGGCTGCGTCAACGCCCAGACCAATCCGCTCTTCTGCGGGAACTGCGAAACTGCGTGCGACTTTGACAATGCCAAGGCCCTCTGCACTGATGGCCAGTGCGCCATGGGCGACTGCCTCGACATGACCGGCGATGCCAACAACGACCCCGACGACGGCTGTGAGTGCCTCATCACGAACCAGGGGCAAGAGCTTTGCAACGAGTGGGACGATGATTGCAATGGTGTAGCGGACGATGTCGCTGACGAGTTGGTCACAACTGACCCCATCAACTGTGGCGAATGCGGCAATGTCTGTCCGTCGGGGACTGTTTCGCAGGCTGCCATCTGCGCCAACAAGACATGCGCCCTGGCCGACTGCGCCGACAACCTCTGGGACCTCAACAGCGATGCCAACGATGGCTGCGAATACGAGTGCGCCTACGCCGGCGACATCGAAAGCTGCAACACCCTAGATGACAACTGCGACGGCCAGGTCGACGAAGGCTTTATCCTCACCAGCGACCTGGAAAACTGCGGTGCCTGTGGCAACATCTGCGCCCACGCCTCCGTCGCCGAGTACCTCTGCGCCGGCGGTCAATGCATCGTCCTCTCCTGCACCGAAGGCTTCAAAGATGCCAACAACACCGGCTCGGACGGCTGCGAACTACCCTGGCAACCAGACGGTGAGTTGTGGGTGGATTCATGGGAAGGCGGCACCTTCGAAGGCGGCTTTGACGGCAGCGAAGAACTGCCCTTCTCCACCATCCAGGAAGCGGTGGAGTATGCGTTTGAAGATTACGTCATTCATGTTCAGGAAGGCATATATAACGAAAAGGTCGTTGTTGATGTGCCAAATGTGCTCATCCTGGGGGCTGGTACAGACCTGGTCTTTGTATCGGCACCTCTTTACGGAACAGGTTTTCTGGTTCTCAGTAACGGAGTAACCGTGAAGGGAATGACCATCAACTCCGGGCAACGTGGAGTACATTTTATGGGGACTCCAGGAAAACAGTTGCAGGGGGGCTCTGCAGCAAACTTGAATATCACAAGTATCAAGGGCCAGGATGGTACAGAAGAAGCGACGGCTGGCGTTCTTATCGAGTATGCACAAGACCTCTCGATCTCTGCCGTTGAGATTGCCAATGTTACGGGGGGAAGCGGTCCAGAAGGGGACTGTACAGGTTGTACTGGCGGTCCCGGAGGGGTTGGGGCAGCCATTCAGATAAGGCACTCCGATTCATGTCATATCTCCGGTTCAACTATATACGGTGTGACCGGTGGTGCCGGAGGCGCAGGTGTATTGGGTGGTCCTGGTGGTACTGGT
>CALGBT010000098.1 GCA_937884235.1 uncultured Pseudomonadota bacterium | reverse complement strand
CGTTGGTTCGAGCCAGACCGCTTCAGGGCTCCGAGATACTGCTCTCCGGCAGACTTGACCACGTCAAGCGCTACCGCCCCCAGCTAGAAGATGCGCTGGGCAGATTACGGGAAAGCAACACTATCAGACTCTATCAGTTCGGCATCGAGAACCTCTCGGATACAGTTCTGCAGCGCTACAACAAGGGGCTGCAGTTCGCCGACATCGAGGCGGCGCTGCAGCTCATGGACGAACTGGAGAGGCTCCACGCCAATCTGGCAGTTGAGCGCTCCTTCGGCTTCATCCTCTTTGACCCCTGGACCACAGTGGCAGACCTGCGCACCAACGTACAGCGTGCCCTGCGCATCAGATTGGATCGCTACCGTGGACAGGCACCGCAAACATCGTTGCGCCTGATGCCAGAGATGTCGCTGTACTGGCAAGCACGAGCCGAAGGTTTGCTCACGGGCGAGGTGGCGGACAATGTCTTTGGCTATTCCGTGGACTCTGGCTGGCGCTTTCGGGACGATGCGGTGAGCCAGATCCACGCTGAGTACCAGCGGCGTCGGGGCGAAATGCCGCCGTGGCAGCTGCTGGGGGATATCCTGGGCCAGGTTTAGTTTCGGCTGCGCGTGCCGCCCCCCGTCTCTAGTCGATCCGCGTTTCTACTCGTCTTCCAGCACCTCGGCCCCCACCGCACTCGCCCCCGGGGAGAGGCGACCGGCCTGCCGGATGAGATCGATGGCACCAATTCTCTCGCCATTTGCCTCGGCACTGTCGAGCAACTCGGCCAGACCAGCGGCGGGCCTATTACCAGCAACGATGACGGCATTATCGCTGCGGTCGCCATAGAATACCCAGACCCTCTCAAAGACTGCCTCCGCCGTCGCCATCTGGGCGCGAAAGCGGGGGTGGCTGCGATGGAGATTCTCCACCAGGATTCCCCCATCCGCGAGATGTGCCTGCACAGCCTCAAGAAACTGCCGGGAGGAGAGAGAGGGCGGCACGTACTCCTCGTCGAAGGCATCCAGCCAGATCTGGTCGTAGCGTTGAGTTGATTCCTCGACGAAGCGACGCCCATCGGTGACATGCACTTTCAGCCCTTTAGAATTGGGCAGATTGAAATAGCGCCGGGCCACCTCCACCACCACGGGGTCAATATCCACCGCATCCACCTGCACTTCCGGTCGGTGCCGCGAGATAACCCCTGGGACGTATCCGCCCCCCACGCCGATGAGGAGCAATGTCCTGGTTTCCGGCTGGAAGAGAAAACCGACGAACATCAGCGCGGTGTACTCAAAGACCGACCGGTCGGGATCGCGCTGGTCGATACAGGTCTCTCGCTCTTCGGCCAGATCCCCGAAGTAGAGACAGCGAACTCCCTCCTCCTCCACCACCGTCACCAGGGTGAAGTCCGACTGCTCCTGAAAGAGAATCCGCGACCCCACGGGCGAGCAGGCGAGAAGAAACGCACAGAGCACGAGAGAAGTTTTGCCCATTACACTGCCTCCACGGGCAGAGTAGCACATCATTGGCCACCGGGCATCAACCTCGCACCGCGGCTGCACCGGACCTTGACACTACGCATGCGCGCAGCTACTATCCGGTGGTACTTTTGCGGGAGTTTGCTGTGGTGCGTCTTTCCTTGCTGGTAGTTCTGCTTACTGGTCTCCTGGCTACCCCGGTTTCGGCGCAGGATTTTGCGCCCGCGGATACCCACGAGATGTACGCAGGTAGATCCTTCTTTGTGGTAGACATGGACGGCTCTTTTCGGACCCGCGCCGAACTCTGGCACAACGTCCACATGGGCCTGGCACCGGTACCAAACCGTTATGGCGTCTACCCCCAGCTCAGCGGGCCCGACGGCACCCGTGCAGGCACGGACTTCCGACTCCACCTGGCACCGACGATTCATGTCGGTGAAATGGCTGACATCTTCACTGTGGTTGACCTTTTCAATGTCATGGCCGGGGAAGGTGGTTACTCAGATCTGGCGCTAACCATGCACCAGGCAGACCAGGTCAGTCTGCCCGGCAGTGCCGATTCTATTCTGGCAACCGCGGCGGTACGCGGCATGTGGGCGCAAGTCCGCCTGCTCAATGTCGTGGCTCTGCAAGCCGGCCGCATCCCGGAGCATTGGGGAATGGGACTGGTGGAAAACGACGGCCGGGCAATAGACTCCGACGGTGGCGACTACATTGACGGCATCTCTCTCCGCTCCATGGCCTTGCCTTTGGGCCTGCAGGCATCCATCTCCTGGGACTTCCCACTCCAGGGTCGCCAGGTTGAAAGTGCCTTTGCCCCGTGGGGCGTCGGCTACGACCCGGGCGACTGGGATGACATCCAGCAGTGGCGTTTCAAAGTGCAGATTGCCCCCCCCGCCGATAGTAATGGCAACTACTGGGCTGCGGGGGTTTACAATCGGCTCCGCTTCCAGGACTTCAGCTCCCTGGGGTCGCAGAGCCCTTACGAGGAATGTCAGCTCTACTCCTGGGCCCCGGGTTTTGGCTGTAACGAGATGTTCTGGCGAGATGCGTTCATCTGGACGCCGGATATCTGGTTCAAGGCAGGCCTGGTATTGGCCCCAGACATACTCCTCAAAGTGGAACTGGAGGTGGCCGGTCGCTATGGCTCCATGGCCAATACGCGCTACGTCCAGGAGAAGATGGAGCGCAACCTGCAAGGCATTGGCGGGGTACTCCGGGCTGAAATCGAAACCCCGGGTTGGTCCGCTGGCGTTGAAGTGGGTGGTGCCAGCGGCGATGCTGATAGCCTCGCTTTCGGGATCCTTGACGCCCCAACCCTCGGGGAGCCGGACTCTGTGGCCGGCGGACAGGCCAGTGAGTTGCAGGATAGTGCACTAACTTCTTTTGTCCTTCACCCCGGCTACACCGTCGACCAGATTCTCTTCCGTCGCGTGATTGGTGCAGTAACCAATGCCTGGTACGTAAAACCGTCGACCCACATTGAGTTCTGGCGGCGGGGACCATCAGCTGCCTGGTTGGAAGCCTCGGCACTCTATGGAGCAGCCTTTGTCGCAAGCGCCACTCCCGGCGAGGAGAGCCCCCTCGGCGTTGAAGGGCAGCTCGGCCTCGGGGCCCGCTTCGGTGAACACGTTGAAACTCGGCTGGACGGCGCTTTGCTGGTACCCCTGGCGGGGCTCAAGAATGGCAGCAGCCTCAGTGACCCCTTGCCCTGGACAACTCGTCTGTTGCTGAACTTCTCTTTCTAAGTCTGGCCAGCAGCGCCTCATAGAGGGGCGAGAGGTCTCGCCCCGACATGGCAATGACCACATCGGAGGGACGCAGTTCTGCTGCCATCGCCTCAGCCATTTCATCGAAATCGGCAAATGCCTGGGCCTTCTCAGCATAAGTCTCTATGCCCCGCACAACCACCTCCGGGTCGAGGTAATCCTCAGGCTTCAGGTCATCGGACTTCTGCAACGGATAGGTCAGGAAGACCTGGTCGGCCCCCGGGAATGCCTGAGCGTAGTCCTCCTCAAAAAGCTTGCGTCGAGAGGTATTGGAGGCGAAGTGATAGACCGCAAAGATACGGGCCTCAGGAAATCGTGATCGGGTTGCCATGATGGTCTCGCGCACCGCCGTCGGGTGGTGTGCGAAATCGTCGATGATGGTCACTCCCCCCTCGCTGGCTACCGTCTGGAAGCGCCTGACGACGCCCTTGAAGGTGGCCAGGCCCTCCACTATAACCGGGGCTGACAGTCCCATCTCACGGGCAATAGCAAAGGCCGCGGTGGCGTTGAGCACGTTGTGCCTACCCCACTGACGGATGTGGAGGGTCCGTCTCTCCCCGCTCGCCTCGGCCAACTCAAATCGAGTACCCGAAGGTCCAGACTCAAAATCCACCACTCGGATATCCGCATGGGTGGAAAAGCCGTAGGACAAGCGCCTGGACCGACAGTGCTTCATCACCTCGTCAAGGACGGCGTAGTCGGCGCAATAGGCCAGTGACCCTTCCGGAGGCACTAGCGCCACAAAGCGCTCGAAGGTCCGCTGCAAGGTTGGAAAATCGGCGTAGATGTCGGCGTGGTCAAACTCCAGGGAAGTTACCACTGCAAAGGTCGGGTCGTAGTGGAAGAACTTCGCTTCCTTGTCGAAGAAGGCGGTGTCATATTCGTCCCCCTCGATGATGAAGTGCGGTCCCTGTCCCAGCCGATAGTTGCTGCCAAAGTTGATAGGAATGCCGCCTACCAGATAGCTCGGGTCAGCCTCTGCGTACCCAAAGATCCAGGCCAGGAGAGAGGTTGTGGAGGTCTTCCCGTGGGTGCCCGCAACGGTTAGCGAAACTCGGTCTTTCAGAAACTGGTCATGGATTGTCTGGGGCATGCTCCGCAGCGGAATACCCAGCCGCTGGGCCTCCACCACCTCAGGATTGTCCCGTCTGGCAACGTTGCCAACCACTACGAAGTCGGGACGCACGTCAAGGTGGCGGGGACTGTAGCCGCTCATGATCTCAATGCCTTTGTCTGCCAGCAGTGTGCTCATGGGCGGGTAGGCCGTGGAATCGGAGCCCTGGACATCAAGCCCAAGGTCCTTGAGCATCGAAGCAATTCCGGCCATGGCCGTACCACATATGCCGATTACGTGAGCGCGCACGTGCAACCTCCCCTATCACTCTACCAAGTGTAGGAACGCTCTCATTTATTGCAAAAAAGTGGCCCGTCACTCTCGGTTGAGGTGAACCAGGATGTTGGCAATGGCAGCCGGGGTGACGCCGGGGATGCGCGCCGCCTGGCCGACGGAGGTCGGCCGCACGCGTTCCAGCTTATCTCTGGCCTCAGTGGTGAGGCCATCAAGGCTGCGGTAGTCAAAGCCAGCGGGAATGAGTCGGTCCTCCATTCGCTGCAGCTTGCTCGCAGTGCTGCGCTCACGCCGGATGTAGCCATCGAACTTGACCTCAGTCTCAATCTCCTCCACCAGGGCGGGGTCTACTGTGTCCACAAAAGCCGGCAACCAGTCCACCAGGTCACTAAGTGCAATCTCCGGCCGCGTGAGCAGGCTGATGAGCGGAACCTTCTGCGCCAGCGGGGCGGAGTTCCGGCTGAGCAGCAGGTCGTTGATCTGCCCCGGTTCGATGCGCCCCTCGGACAGCAACGCCAGGATCTCCTCTTTACGGCGCTGCCGGTCCTGAAAGGAGCGCCATTGCTCGTCGCCCACCAACCCGGCCGTCCGGCCCACCGGCGTCAGGCGCGTGGCCACCGTCGACTCTCGCAGCAGCAATCGAAACTCGGCCCGCGAAGTGAACATACGGTATGGCTCATCCGTGCCCATGGTCGTCAGATCGTCCACCAGCACGCCGACATAGGCCTGGTCTCGCCCTAGCACCAGCTGCTCCATGCCCCGCAATTTCAGGCTGGCGTTGAGGCCAGCTACCAGCCCCTGCCCAGCCGCCTCCTCATAGCCGGAAGTCCCGTTGACCTGGCCAGCCAGATAGAGCCCTCCAAGACGGTGCGTCTCCAGGGTGTTGTCCAGTTGCGTCGGGTGAATGTAGTCATACTCAATGGCGTAGGCGGGCACTTCCATCTCGACTCTTTCAAGCCCGGGAATGGTCCGCAGCATCTCCAGTTGGACGTCGCGCGGCAGACTGGTAGAGATGCCGTTGGGGTAGTATATGCGTCGATCGAGGTCGACTGGTTCCACGAAGATCTGGTGATGGTCCCGCCCCGCAAAGCGCACCACCTTGTCCTCTATGGAAGGGCAGTAGCGAGGCCCGGTCCCCTTGATCTGCCCGGAATACATTGGGGCGCGGTGGAGGTTGGCGCGAATGACGTCGTGGGTGGCGGAGGTGGTCTGCGTCTCGTAGCAGTTGACCTGCTCCAGGCAGGGTCCCTCCCGCCGCCAGGAGAAGAGGGGCGGAGGGTCGTCGCCAAACTGCCGCTTCATTCCGGTGAAATCAATAGTCGAGCCGCGCAAACGCGCCGGCGTTCCAGTCTTTAAGCGACCCGTCGAGAAACCTTGTTGCCTGAACCAGTGAGCCAGCTTGTACGCCCCAGGATCATCCATGCGACCCGCCGGAATCTGCTCCTCACCAATATGAATCATGCCGGCGAGGAAGGTCCCGGCCGTCACCACCACCGCCCGGCAACGCACCGCCCCAGCGCGTGCCAGGGAGACGCCGCTGACGGCTTGTCCCCGCAGCACAATCCCCTCGACCTCGTCCTCCACCACGGTAAGACCGGCGGTGGCCGCGACGACGCGACCCATGTCTGCGGCATAGCGCCCCATATCAATCTGGGCGCGCGTCGACTGGACCGCTGGGCCTCTGCTCAGGTTGAGGCGGCGAAATTGAATCCCCGTGCGGTCCGTGGTAGCACCCATCTGCCCACCCAACGCATCGACCTCACGCGCCAGATGTCCTTTGGCCAGCCCGCCAATGGCCGGATTGCATGAGGCCCAGGCGAGACGGTCGCGCTTGAAGGTCACCAGGAGAGTCCGCTGACCGGTAAGAGCCAGGGCCAAGGCAGCCTCGACACCGGCGTGGCCGCCGCCGACGACAACCGCATCAATTTTCTCTGGAAGACTCACAATAGGAGGGCTACTTGCAGGCTTCATTCACCTGCTTCATTTCCTTCTCGGCCTGATCGCCAGCCGGCGTGCCTTTGAAGGTGCGGCTGGCAAACTTGTAGATCTTCTGCGCCTTGCTGCACTTGTTGGAACGTACGTAGCACAGCCCGATGCGCAGCACCGCTTCCTGATACTTGTCACCGGTTTGATACTGGTCATAGACGGTCTTGTAAGAATTGATGGCCTCAGTGAATCGCCCCTCGTTGAAGAGGCTTTCGCCCACCATGAACTCAGCATCATCAGTGCGATCGTGCTGCGGGAACTTCTGGACGAGGTGTTTGAAGATGGCCCTCGCCTTGCGCATCAACGCCTGGTCGTACGCCTGCATGCCCAGGGCAAACAGCTCTTCGGCGTCATCCGGCAAGCTCTTTGGCAAGGCTTCGGCATCAACTCCAAAGCGGTCCTCGACGAGGCCCTTGAGTCCTGACAGGTGCTGGCCAATCTTGCCCAGCTTGAAGAGAATCTCCTCCTGCCGTCCCTGGAGCATCCCCAGGGTCATTTGCAACTCGCTGTAGTCTGCCGACAAGTCCGCCAGCTTGGTGCGAATTTCAGTGTCCTCTTTGTCCGTGAGGCCCTTGAGATGGTCCAGGCGGGTTTCCATGGTGGCAACCCGCTCCTCCGCAGATGCGGCCCGGTCTTCAAGGTCGAGGACCTCGTCCTTGAGGGCCCGGTAGCGCCCCATGGTCACGCATGAAGAGAGGACCAGACAGGATGCGCACAACAGCAACATCTGGCTGGAGAAGTGTTTTCTGGAAAACACAACAGGACTGAGATCTGACATACGGAAGACCACCCGAGGGGGGGGAAGGAATCCCCCTCAACTACTGGTTGATCTGGAACTCGGCACGACGATTACGCCACCAGCAACTCTCGGAAGAGTCGCTGCACACCGGGCGTTCTTCGCCGTAAGAAATCGTCGTCATTTTGTCCTTCGCCACGCCCTTGTTCTTCAGGTACTTCTGGGCGGAGGTCGCACGCCGCTGGCCCAGGGCCAGGTTGTACTCTTCCGTGCCACGCTCGTCGCAGTGACCCTGAATGGTGAAGGGAACGCCGATGGTGTTGGCGCATTCGGCATCGGTGACGAGAATCTTCCGCCCTTCTGAGGTCAGGAAGGATTCGTTGAAGTCAAAGTAGACGCTCTGGAACTCGCAGGCCCAGACGCAGATACCGTCGGTGCACTTCTTGCCCGGTCCACACGAGCCCGGCTCGCAGCCGGCCTTCTTCTTGGCCACGCACTTCTCACCGATGCACTCTTTGCCTTCGCCGCAGTCGCCATCGCCTCGGCACTCGCCACCGCAACGGCCAGTCTCAGCGCCTTCGCTCTTCCAGCACTTGCCGCCGGGGCAGTCGAGATCGTTGTGGCAGCAGCCAGGCTCTTTCACGCAAGTGAAGTTAGCCGAGCAGATCTTGCACTTGTCGCCGGTCTTCGCCGCACAGTGATCGTTGGTGCCGCACTCTCGACAGAGCTGGTCGACGCAGACTTCGCCCTTCTCGACGCAGTGCTCGTCGTTCTCGCAGTTCGGGTACTTGGGACCACAGCCCATGGCCAAGAGGCCAAGGCTGGCAACCAGTGTCGTGACGATCCAAAACATACGCTTGCTCATCTAAAATCCTCCTTCCTTGCCTACGGCTTCTGTGCCGTTAGGCATTACCTTGCGAAAAGTCAGTGAGACAGACTTTGTCCAAACCACTCCCTGATCGGGGTGACACTATGACAAGGGCCATGGGTTGTCAATGAAAAACGTGAGTGTAGCCGACCCCCGCGAGGGAGTGGACAGCGACCGGTCCACCATGGTACGAAGAGGGCCACATCAGCCGTAATTACGAGTTCCGGGAGGTCCATCACCATGCCCCTTTTTTGCTATTCCCGACCCATTGCCAGAGTGCTTCTCGCAATAACCCTAGCAAGCAGTTTCGGATGTGCCAAAGATGACCCTCCAGGAGCAGCCGATCTGCTGGCGAAAGCGCGCCAGCAGTTGACCCAGGCCGACTTTGGGCAGGAATTCGACCGTTGCCTGGCGATTCTTGCCACGCTCCCGGACCAGACCGACGACAAAGCCACAGTCATGGGGGCCAGGTTGACCCGAGCTCGAGCTCTCCTCGAATTGATGCTGGCTGCACAGCTTACGGGCAGCCAGGAACTCACCGAGCAACTCAAGACAGCCCTGGGCCTCCAGTTAGACGGTGACCTCACCCACCCGCGAAACTACCAGATTCTGGCCCAGGCATTGTTGGAGGAGTTCCGGCTGGTGGCCAGAGAATCCGGTAGCTCACCGGAGGCCCAGCGCCAGGCTGAGGCGTTGGCCCTCTACACCATGGGCCTGCAAGGCATCCTCTTTCGTTCCAAAGCAGACTACTTCAAAGGCCGAGACGCAGTGGCGGCCTTTCCCGAGTTGGCCTATCTGGACAACCTGTCAGCAGTTCGCGATCTCATCGCCGAAACCCTCGACCGCGACCAAGGCCCCGAAGCCAACTGGCAGAACGTGGTCCTGACCGTCATCGGCCGGGTCTGCCCCACCCAGGCAGCCCGCTACATCGCCAGACTCTGCACTGCCATCGACCTCACCACCGAGTCCGAAGAATACTGCCACTCCGACTTCCGCAAGATCCCCGCCGGCCGTCAGCAGCAAGGCCGCGGCTATCTTGAGCAGGCCTGCGCCGCGCCCGGAGGCAACGACCCGCCGCAGGCAGGGCTGACAGCTATCAAAGCCCACTACGACCGCGCCTTCGACAGCTTGCTGGCAGAAGAACAGGCGCTGCGGCCGACCCTCCAGAAGGCCGTCCAGAAGATGGCCAGTCGCAAGGCCGAGGCCTACACCGCTCTGTCAGTTTTTCTGGACTGAGAAGAAAGGCACAACCAGGGCAGATTCAGAGCAACTCGCCGCCAAACACCAGATAACCCTTGGACATCTCGATGACCAGATTGCCCAGCGAAAGGGAGGTTCCCGGCGGGATGCCTGGAACGATACCCGACAGGTCAATCTCGGGAATGGGGAAGCTGCCCAGGGAAAGGTTACTCACCTGCTCAACGATCATGGGTACCAGGATCCCCTCCACCAGCTGTTCAATATCGAACATGCCCGCCAGCGGACCCAAGTCACCTTCTATGGAAACAATCTGCGTGCCGATGTCCGTAACTCCGTTTATCTGGAGCCCGATCTCGTTGCCATCACCAAAGATGACAGCATCCAGGGCGGCGCTGACGTAGAGCGAAATGGTCACCGGTGCGCCCATCACCTTGAAGGAGGGAATAAGCAGTAGATCTCCCAACTGCAACTCCACCATCCCCTTGGCCGTGCAGTCGTCAAGAATCGGCGGCAGGAAGAAGTCGGTGGCAACCGCCAGGTCGGTGATGCCGAACTGATCGATGGAAATCCCCCCGAGAACGCTTTCGTCCAAACTCAATTTGAGCCCACCACCCCACCACATGGCATAGAGCAACTCGTTGACCATATCGAGGGCTGCAGCAAACATGAACTTCTCGGCAGTATCAAATGTCGGCCAGCCGACAGTGCCGCTGCCGCACCCGGCCCGCAGCAAGCTCCCCAGCACATCCCGGTCAACACCCTTGGGAGCCCAGAAACCGGCCCCCAGGCCCAGCTCGCCGCCATTCTCAGTGAAAACCGCCGAAGAGAAACGTGTTTTGAAGGAGATTTCCACCGCCTTGTCCGCCCCAGGCAACTGCGGCAACGGAATCGGCAGCGTGATTTCGAACTGATTGAGCAGATCCCCCAGCAACTTGGTGACCTGGTCTTCCACCAGCGGCTCAACCAGGTCGAGCACCGCCGGAACGATGAAGTCGAGCATCGGGTCGATGAGGTTGTTGGCCAGGAAATCGTTGATGGTCTGCACGAAGCCGAGTTGCCCCAGATTCACCGCACCCAGATCAATGACCCCCTGCCCGTTGACGTTGATCGGCCCCAGAATGAGGGCAGTATCTTCCTTGATCAGCTCAATGTTGAAGCCCGCCGGCACGATGTTGAAGTCTGCAACCTTGATGTCAAGCTCCTCGCCGACGTTCTTGTTGATGTCCAGACTGGCCTCCACCAGCAACGTCTCGAGGCCGAAGGACGACTGCAATGCCACCCCGGGGGCAATTCCTACTGCCAGCAGATCATTGCCACCAAAAGATGACTCTACAGTCAGGTTGAAGGCCAACTCAATGAAGAGCTGGAAGTAAATCCCAGGGTCCTCGGCCGGACCGCTGAAGCTGATGAGCAGGTCGATGCCGCCATCCCGGGTATTAATCGCCACAAAGGGCTTAGCAAAGGAAACGTCCTCGATGTAAAGCGCAATCTCCAGACCGCCGACCAGCTTCAACTCAAAGCCCAGCTGATTGAGCAGCGGAACGTTGATGAGCCCAGGCAAATCCTGTTCCAGCACCGGGACATCAGGCGGCACAATGGCCGCCAGGTCGAGGGAATCCAGGAGGATCTCAACCAGCGTTGCAATGTCATCGATCTTGGTCTTGTCGTGGTCTCCATCATCCAGGAAGTTCTGCCCGAGAAAGAGAATCAGCGACTGCTCCAAGAGGACGTCTTCAACGTTCTCCGTACTGAAATCCACATAGTCCGTGGAGTGGTAGAAGGACTGCACAATCTTGGAGTCATTACCGAAACCGTCCACCGCGGTGACAGTGAGGATGTTCATGCCATGAGCCCCTTCCACCACGTGGAAGAAGTTGCCGTCCTTGTCCACCGGCACACTCTTGCCGTTGATTTCCAGGTCAATTTCTTCACTGAAGAGGTCCACGACATTGCCCTCAACGTCGACCATGGTATCGCCGTCCAGGGTGGCTGCGCGCTCCGGCGTGAAGAGCACAATCTCCGGCCCGTTCTCATCGCAGACGAGGGATAGCTGGCCAGTAATCGCGGGAAAACCAACGAGGAAGCCCTTGAAGGTGAAAATGCCCTCCTCCAGGAACTCATATTTTTCACCCACGATCTTGATCCCTTCGGGGGCGGTAATCTCTACGTCCACGTCACCCTCAATGGGATTGCCAAGGGCATCACCCGCTTGCGCGAGAATGGCTACCTGATCCCCGACCTTGTAAGCGTTCTTCTTGGGCTTGGGCGTTAGCACCAGCGTCGCCATGGGGCCCGCCACCACCACCAGATGATCGGAGATCTGCTCGAGCTCCCCCAACCCATCAACGGGGGAACAGGTAACGTCATATTCGCCAGCCTTGTACGGCGTGATGGTTGTGCCATCAGCATCGATCCCGTCCTGCGGATCTGCCACCGAAGCGAGATCCAGAACGTTGCCGTATTCATCCTCGACGGTACAAAAAACCGTGACTTCCGTGCCTGCCTCCACTTCCTCTTCCTTGATGGTCGCTCGCACCAGGACAGGGTCACCGGCAATCACCTTGAGAGGCTCCGGTGTGGTATCGATGATGGGCAGGTCCACCGCCTGGCAGGCTACTTCGTAGTCACCCACCAAGTCGGCGTGCAGGGTGTGGCCGGTGACCGTGATGCCACCTTCCGGGACGACCACCAGCTGCGTCGGCCAAGCTACCTCCACATCCTTATCGGTGAGGACCGTACAGGTCGCACCAACCTCTTTGCCGCCAATTACTTCATTGGAATCGAGGGTGGTCTCCACCTTGGCAATGTTCTTCTTGGTGACGATAACCGTTTCCGGGGTCTCGTCTGGAACTGAGCCATCTGGCAACATGCACGTCACCACATACTCGCCCGGATTGCTCGGAGTCACCTCGGCATGGTCCACGACAACCCCTTTGCCGGGCACCACCGTGAACGCCGTATCAGCCTTGACCTCCCTTCCATCAAGGTCAGCGACGAGACAGGAAACCTGGAAGCTCATACCCGCATTGAGGAAATTGGTATCGACCACAGTATCGACGACAACGTTCTCCAAGTCGACAGTAGCCCCGGCATCACCGCAACCGCCGAGGGCCAGCAGAACTCCCAGGATGAACGTGTAAATCGAGATTCTTCGCACCATCGTAGCTTCCCCCTAGTCGCGTGTCCGCTGACGATTGTACTCAGTTGACCGCGCGAAACAAGGAACTGTTGACACAGGGATCCCTCGCTGTGTACGGTCATTGGGAATTCAGGAGGTACTTATGCCGACCAACACCCCCCTCAACTCCCTGCGGATCCACCGCACCGAGTCCATGCTCACACTCATCGGGGTTCCCGATGTTCCCGGCTCGGGGGCCGAGTTGTTTCGCGCCTTCGCAACCCGCTCAATTCCCATTACTGGAATTATCCAGAACGCCCCCGATGCCGGCTCCGCCAGCATTACCTTCACCGTCCGCAAGAAGCACCTTGAGGGCGCCCTGGACGAAACACGGAAGATGGTGGAGAAACTCGGGGCCATCGGCGTCATGCACGATGAGCACATCGCCCGCTTCTCCGTTATCGGCAAGGAGGTTCTGGAAAACTCCGTGGGACTCGCCGGGGAGTTCTTCTCGGTACTTGCTGACGAGCGCATCAACATCCTCGCCATCAACGCCACCGCCGATGCCCTCTCATGCATAATTGAAGATACCAACCTTGACCGGGCCGCCAGCCTTCTTTGCGAACGCTTCGGCCTGACCATAGAGAAGCTCGGTTGAGTCGCCGGCTGCTGGCTGAAATCGCCGCCGCACTTCTTGTGGTGGCGCTGGTGGTCGCCCTGGCATGGTGGTGGAATCGACCTTCCCACCCGGACATCGAGAAACTCCAATGTGCCGCCCCCGTGGAGATTGTCACCACCAACGGCAGCGCCCTCTGGTGCGGCGACGACCAACTGGCCGCACTGCTGGAACGCCTTGCCCACGAGGACTGTGAAGCTGCGGTACGCAGCGCCGCCAACACGGAAGCCCCCCTGCGACTGGTCCTTACGGCCACTTGCCTTATCGACCAGCGGCTCTCCAGCCTGTCGCCAACTGTCCTGGCCTCCCTTGAGTTGCCTCTGGACATCAACTCAGCAATCGCCACGGATCTCACAGTCCTGCCGGGGATCGGCCCAAAATTGGCAGCGGCAATCGTCACCGACCGTGACGCCAACGGTCCCTACTGCACCATCGACGACGTTGCCCGAGTGAAAGGAATCGGCCCGACCAGAATCAAGGGATTACAGGGGAGTGACGTGGTTGCCAGTTGCCCGCCTTAGTCAACGCACACACCAGTATTGTCGCAGGTGAACCCGCCGCAGCAGTCTGCGTCCACGAGACAGGCTTCAAGACAGGCACCATCGCCGCATTTGTAGGGACAGCAGGAGGAGGTGACAACCTCCACGCAGGAGGCATTCCCGTTACAGCTACGCGCCGGCGTGAGCGTGTCACCACTGCATTTCTGCGCGGCACAAACGGTCAGGTCGTCCCACCAGGCACACCCCCCCGCTCCGTTGCATGAGCCGTTGAAGCCGCATGTCTGCTGGGCCTCCGCACTGCAATCATTCTTCAGGTCTTTGCCCTCGTTGACAAACTTGCAGGAAGAATTACCACTGCAGACCTCGCAGAGGCCGCAATCGTCCTGCGGGTCGACGCCTGCCGAGAAGGGGATGCAGTTGCCCTTGTTGCCTGAGACCGCACAACCTTCGCAGAGACTATCGCAGGCACTTTCGCAGCAAACTCCGTCGACGCAGAAACCAGATGCACAATCCTCAGGTGCACCACAGCCCCCACCATCGGGGGTCAGGTCCACACAGTTGTTGTCGAGGCAAACGGCCCCCGCTCCACAATCGCAATCCGCAGGACAGGTGCCGCACTTCTCGTCTGCATCGCAGACGTCGTCACCGCAAGCCGGGCACTCCGGGTTGGCCGCGCCAGGCGTGCCCAGGTCACCCCCGCCATAGGGCGTCTGCGCATCACACCAGTTGCCGCCAAGGTCGTTGTCAGCGGCAGTAGTCTTAGACAAGGTCAGGCTCATGGCCAGACCCTTGGCATCGGGGAAGGCCTCCCCGTCATCATAGGCCACCATGTCCACCACCGTCTCGCCACTCTTGAGAATGACCTCGTCCTCCTGGTTGGCGAGATTAAAGGCGGCATAGTCATACCCCACCGTGACGCCGCCGTTGGTCTCGACATCAGCGTTTTCCCCCAGCACGAAGTACCCGCCCGCCGGAATGACCACGCCGCCCTGCGCGTAGATCCGGTGCTCATCGGTACCCGTGTCAGACATGGTCCAGGCGTTGATGTCAATGTCGGCGTCCGTGCTATTGAAGATTTCGAACCACTCCCCCTGGGCATCGAGCACCGCCTCCGGGTCCTTCTGGATCTCTGTGATGACAAGGTCCCCTGGTGCAGCAGGCACCGGCTCGACCTTGCAAGTGTCGTTGCAGCCATCGCCAGCCTCGAGATTGCCGTCGTCGCACTCCTCGTCGTTAGCCAACTGCAACTTCCCATCACCACACTCCGGCGGACACTCACCACAATCCCCAGGGCAATTGGCGCAATCCTCCGCCGCCAACAGCGTGCACACTTCGTCGCCGCATTCCGGCTGAGGACAGTCCTCGATACCCCAGCAATCGGGATCGTCGCAGTCCATGATGCCGTCTTCGTCTTCGTCAGCACCATCGCCACATTTCCACTCGCAGGTAACCGCGCCGACACCGGAGCAGGCACCCGCTGCGCAGAAATCACCATCTGTACAGGCATTGGCATCGTCACATTCGAAGCCATCATCGGCAACCACCAGGCCACACTCCCCGGTCTGGCCATCACAAACGTTGGTCTGGCAAGGCTCAAAACCCGTCGCCTCGCACGTCACCACCGATGAAGCAAGAATGTCGCAGGTACCGTTGGCCTTGCACTCATGAATCCCGGTGCAAGGATTGTCGTCGTCAAGGTGCGCACAATCAGCGTCTTCTGAACAGTCACAAACCTTTTCGCCGGCACAAATGCCGTTGCCACAGACATCATTGGCCGTGCAGGGCTCGCCGTCGTCGCAGCTCGCCGTATTGGGCGTGAAGACACAGCCCCCGGCAGTGCATTGACCGTTGGTGCACAAATTGCCGTCGTCGCAAGGGTCCTGGCACTCGCCGTCAAGACAGCCGCCACTGTTCTGGCAGACCAGAAAGAAATCACCGCAGGGAGTGCCGTTGGCCGCGGGCACTGCCACACAGGTGCTACCCTCAGCACCGGGCTGGCATTCGCCGTGCTGACAATCGCCAAAGCCCTCACCATCGCAAGGCGTGCCTTGAACCATGTCCAACAACACGCACTGGCCCAGTTGGCAGATAGCTTCCTGGCAGAGACCATCCCCGGTGCCCTCGCAATCAGCATCGACGTTGCAAGTCCAGGGCACGACGCCATCAGGCGTGGCAACGCCATCTGCCGCATTGGGCTCCGGGGTACCCTTCTCCACCACCTTCTGGTCAGACGATTGGGAGCAGGCCATGGCCAGCAAAGCCAGGGTCGCCAGGATAGCAAGCTTCT
>CALGBT010000097.1 GCA_937884235.1 uncultured Pseudomonadota bacterium | reverse complement strand
CTCGCCCCCTGGACGTCGGCGGCCCCGACCTCTTCGATCACCCGCTACTGCTGCTGCCTACCACCGCACCGTTGCCCGACCTGAAACTGGAGGCGGGCACCGCACTGGCCACCTGGCTGCGCCTGGGTGGGACGCTCTTCCTCGACTGGCAGGGGGGCGCCGGGGACATGGAGGCCTTTCGCACCAGCCTCGAGGGATTCGTCGCCACCACCATCCCCGGAGGACGACTCGAGCGCGTCTCCCGGGCCAGCGTTCTCTATCGCTCCTTCTACCGCCTCAGCTACGCATCCGGACGAGTCCGCCTCGTGGATGACGTCTACGGTGTCATGGTCGATGGACGCTACGCACTGATCGTCAGCTTCAACGACATGCTCTCTGCCGCCGAACGGACTGCAGACGGTGCCTACCGCTTCGAGATGGTTCCAGGCGGGGAACGACAACGCGAGGATGCCATTCGTTTCCTGGTCAACATCGTGGCCTACACACTCTGCCTCGACTACAAGGACGACAAGGTCCACCTCGACTACCTCAAGTCGAAGCGTAACTGGCAACTTCCGGGGGACGAGCCGTGAGCACCGAACTCGTCACTCTGGTTTTCGCCAATGACCCGCTGTCGCCCACGGCCCTGCTGATTGCTGCCGGAGTGGCCGGCTTTATCGGCTACTACGGCTACGTCTCAATTCGCACCGCCGGTCCCTGGCGAGGCTCCACCCTCCTGGCCCTGCGCGGCCTGGCTCTGGCGACCCTCGGGGTCATCCTGCTGCAACCTTCGCTGCTCCACCACGAGCCGCTCTCTGTGACGCTTCCCGACTCCTTCACCAACCGACAGGTGGAGGTCTTGAGCAAGAGCAAGCAGGCTGCCATGTTGCCGCCCCTCAGCGCCATCCCGGTGCCCGTCACCGAGCAGACCCGGGATGTCCGCGTTGCCGCAGTCTCCCCGCCTCCGCTGGCCTTCTTCAAAAGCCGCTCTGCCATTCGCGTGACCCTGGCCAACAACACTGGCCCCCAACAAGGCGAAGTCGTGGTCTCCCGCCTTACTCCAGAGGGGACCATTGAACTCTCCAGCACGCCCATTGAGTTGAAGGAGGGACGCCAGGACGTCGCCGTGGAGTTGGTCCCGGACAAGCTGGGCGCCACGGCTTACTCGGTTGCCCTGCGAGGCTTTCCCCAGGACGACGACAGAGGCAACAACTCAGGGCTCTTCACGCTGCTGGTGGTACGCGATTCGCTACGCATTCTCCATGTCGCCGGACACCCCTCCTGGGATATTCGCTTTTTGCGGGATTTCCTTACCTCCCTCCCTGGACTGGAGTTGATCTCCTTCTATCTGCTGGTGGAATCCGAAGATTTCGCACCCCACTCCCGTGAAGAACTGGCGCTGATCCCCTTCCCCACCGAAGAGCTTTTCGTCAAGGAGATCGGCAACTTCGACCTGATCATCGTCCATAATTTCCCGTTGGGTACTTACTTCCTGCTGGAGGATTCCCATCTTCGCCGATTGCGGCAGTTCGTAGAAGAAGGAGGGGCCGTTCTCTTCATCGGCGGCGACCGCGCACTGCGCGCCGGCAAGGTGCACGAAACTCCGGCCGCAGAGCTGCTCCCAGGTCTGCTGGACCCCGCCGCCGAGGCTGCCCCCAATTACGTTGAAGGCCCATTCAACGCCCGCCTGGCACCGGACGGCCTCGCCCACCCCGTTATGCAGCAAAGCGGGGCGGACGGCAACGAGCCTTTCCCCATGGCCGGACTGCCGCCCCTGGACGGCATTAATCCCGTGGGCGAACCGGAGCGCGCGGGGCAGGTCCTCGCCTGGGCCGAGGCCAACGATCAGCGCTGGCCACTCCTGGTGACCGGCTATTACGGCAACGGGCGCACCCTCCTCATTACCTCCGATGCCCTCTGGCGCTGGGCCTTTCCCGCCTCCCTTGACGCCGAAGCCCCCACCGTCTATCGGCAACTCCTCATCAATGCCCTGGCATGGCTGACCCAGGACCCACGACGCGCCGAAGTGACCATCACGCCAGGCCCGGAGAAGCCACAGGAAGGCGCCGAAATTCCCATGGACGTCTGCATCCGAGGCAATGCCGAGCCCGGAAGCATGGCCCGTCTTGAAGCCGAATGGCTCGATGCTGACGGGCGCCAGCCCTCCTTTCGCATGAACCAGGAAGCTGCCCTGGAGAACAGTCGCTGTGCCCGCCTCACCCTACCTCCGGCCAGACCGGGCGCCTGGACCATCAAGGCCACCGTCGATGCCGAGCGCCACGAATACTCCGGCCACGACGTCGTCGTCGTCGCCCGCAAAGGCCTCAGTGAACAGCAGTTGCTGGCGCAACGAGTGGCCCCGATCCTGGAACAGCAGTTCCGACACCTCGACATCGACACCCGCTATCCGGTCAACCTGACGCCCAATTACAGAGTCCTGCGCAAGCCGGTCCTTGATAATCTCTGGTTATCCCCCATCTTCTTCTTTGCCTTTGCCCTGCTGCTGCTGGCCGAGTGGGGTCTCCGCCGACGATGGGGGTACCTGTAGGCATGGGGCAACCGACCAACGAAGCACCGGACAAGACTGGGGTCTACGTCATGCGCGGGGACCACGACCGGATCCTATACGTCGGCAAGGCGCTGAAGCTGCGGAGCCGCATCAACCAGTATCTCCGCCTCCAGGACTCCAGGGCCATGGTACCTCGACTGGTCCGGGAAATCCGTGATATCGAGTACATCCTCACAGAGTCCGAGAAAGAAGCCCTGCTCCTTGAGCGACAGCTCATCAGAAAGCTCAAGCCGAAGTACAACGTGTTGCTCCGGGACGACAAGAATTTCTTGCAGGTGCGCATCGATGACAAGGCCCCATTTCCCCGCTTTGAACTCGTGCGCCGACGCCTCCAGGATGGTGGCCGCTACTACGGCCCATTCCCTTCGGCGTCCGTCCTGCGGGAGTATGTCCGCCTGCTCTCACGAGCCTATCGCCTCCGCACCTGCTCTGACATCAAGCTCAGGCAACGAGTCAGACCCTGTGTCATGCATCAGATGGGCCGCTGCTCCGCCCCGTGCGTCTTTCCCGATGAGAACCACGACTACCGGGCACGGGTCCTAAAGGCAGCGGAACTACTGGGCAAGCGCCAGAAGGACGCAGTGACGCTGGTAGAGGACATGATGGGCCAAGCAGCCTCCGAAGAGCGATTCGAAGATGCCGCCCGCTACCGGGACCTGCTCTTTGCCCTCCAGTCCATCTGGAGTCGACAGCATGTCAACGTAACCATGCCCCTCGACGCCGACATCTTCGCCATCCATCACGGCCCCCTCGGCGGCGCCATTTATGTCCTGCACGTCCGTGACAGTGCCGTCCTCGGCTATGATGCCGACTTCAACGAGGGCTTCATCTCCCCGGAAACCTGCGACCTTGAGTCCATTGTCTTCCAGTATTACGAAAAGCGCCCTCCCCCCGGACTGGTCCTCGGGGAGTTCCCCAAATCAGGCATGTTGACTGCAGAACAGCTGCTGAGCGAAGAACATGGCCACCAGGTGAAGCTGGCCCACCCTCGGCGGGGGCAGAAGAAGGCGCTACTGGAGATCGCCCGGACCAATGCGGCGCAGGTCTACGTGCAGCGGAGCAAAGCAACGGAGTCGCGCTACGAACTCCTGGATACCCTGGCCGCCACCCTCGACCTCCCGGAACCCGTGGAGGTCGTCGAGTGTATCGACATCTCCTCCTTCCAGGGCTCCGACGCAGTTGGCGCCGTGAGCGTTGCCCGGGATGGCGCCCTGGCCAAGGCGGAGTACCGCTCCTTCCATATCAGGGGAAGGACCGAAAGCGATTTCGAGATGATGGAAGAGGTGGTGCGGCGGCGGGTGAAACAACTGGCCGACACCACCGAACCACGTCTGCTCCTGGTGGACGGTGGCCGTGCCCATCTGGCTCGCATCCTGCCCCTCATTCCGGACGCCGAGAGCAACCTCTTCCCCGCAGCCATCGCCAAAGCGAGGCCGGAACAAGGCCTGCCCTACGACCGCGTCTACCTGCCCCACCAGCGGGAGGCCGTACCCCTCACGCCCGACTCGCGGCTCCTTCTCTTCTTCCAGTCGCTGCGCGATGAAGCGCACCGCTTTGGCATTGAGTTCCATCGCAAGAAACGACAGAAACGAGTGATGAGTTCGCCCCTACTGGAGATCCCCGGCATTGGCAAGCACCGGCGTCTCGAACTGGTGCGCTATTTCGGCAGCTTCAAAGGGGTCCAGGAGGCTACCATCGGCCAACTCACCCAGGTCAAAGGCATCTCTACAGCCATGGCCAGGACCATCCACGGACATTTCCATGACCAGGAGGAATCTCAGTGACCATCTCCACATCGCTCCACCAGTTGCAGCAGACCGCCTATCTCCGCATCTTCGGACTCCTCAAGATTCCACTCATCGCTTACCTCCGTCCCACCGTCCTTGAACTCAACGACGAGCGCTGCATTATCCGCTTTCCCCTGGGACGCCGCGCCCGAAACCATCTCCGCTCAATGTACTTTGGCGCACTCTGCATCGGTGCCGACTGCGCAGGAGGTGCCATTGCCATGCAGCGAATACACCAGAGCGGAGCCCCCGTGAATTTCGTCTTCAAGGACTTCCAGGCCAACTTCCTGAAACGGGCGGAAGGAGACGTGCTGTTCACCTGCGAAGAAGGGCCGAAACTCAATGACCTCGTCCGCCGAGCGATAGATTCCGGTCAACGCGAAGAGGATGCCGTGCGCGTGGTCGCCACCGTTCCCGAGAAATACGGCGACGAGCCCGTCGCTGAATTCACTTTGACCATTTCCCTCAAACGAAAGAAGAGCTAGAATCGTCTGGTTCAATCGCTGACATCCAGGAGGAAGGAATGAAACGAGTTCTGTTGTGGACCATCGCACTAGCTGCCGCCATCTCTCTATCCGCTTGCGCTCAGAAGAGCGATGAGCAGAAGCAAGGGAAGGCCCCGGAAACCCAGAAGCAGGAAGAAGCCAAGCAGGCACCTGTTCCTGCCCCAGAGACGCCAACAGGCGAAGAAGCCCCGGCTCCGGCAGCGCCGGACGAGTCCACCGCCGACAAATCTGCACCTCAGGCTGCCGTGGAACCCGCCGCCCCTGCCACACCCTCCTTCGACCTTGTCGGCACCATCGCAGCAGTCGAGAAGTTCATTCCCGATAGCCCGATTGTCGTGGCCGCAGCGGACATTGCCAACCTGGACACCATGCTCCTGGAGCTTCTGGGCGGCGACATCCTCCTCCTGCCCGAAGACCAGATGAAGGCCCTGCAAGAGACTCTGCGCGCCTACCACCTCGATAAGCTCGGAGTTACCCTGCGCGGCGTTAGTGGAGCGGTTGCCTTCGTCGGCCCAACCGGTGACATCGGCGTAATCGCCAAAGCAGACATCGAATTTGCCGACCGGATGCGCGGTGAAGAAGTGAACGGGTATCGCCTGCTGAAGCTCGTTCCCGACCCCAAGGTAAGTGTCTTTGAGATCCCCGACTACGGAATCGGGGTCTACGTCCCAGCGGTAGTCAAACTGGACACCTACCTGCAACTGGTGAATGAACGTACCGCCCCCAATCCTGAACGCCTCAAGGATTTCACGGACATGCTGGGGCGGGACAAAGCAGCCTGGTTTGCAGTTGCCATCAACTTCACCCACCCCATCGTCGCCGCCGCCTGGCCCCCCGATGTCCCCTTCAAACGGCCCAACAAGGGACTCATCCAGTTGACCGCCCATGGCCTCGCAGTGGAGATCGAGGCGGACACTGAGGTCCTGGACAGCATCGGCAATCTGGTGGCCATGGCCCGCACCAAGGGACGCGCCGCCATCGACGAGGGCAAGGCACAACTCGATTCCCTGCCGGTTCCTGAAGGTTCCGCAATAATCCTAGCTGATGCCTACTTTGACGTGCTCTTCGAGCGACTCGGACCGAAGCGCGATGGCAACAAGATGCGCATCGAAGTGACCATGGCCCTCTGGGGAGCCACACCCGTCATCGGCGTCCTCGCCGCGGTGGCCATCCCGGCGTTCCTCAAGTACACGAAGAAAGCGAAGTCCTCCGAAGCAGCCATGCACCTCGAGATGATCCGCCGAGGGGCCGCCGACTACTTCTGCTCACCGCACCTTGATGCCGAAGGAAATGTCCTCGCCAACCAGTTCCCGGCAGATGTCGGCCTTACCCCTGAGCAGGGCTGCTGCGCCGCGTTTGGTGGGCCCGATGCCGACGGTGACGATTCCTGCGATGCCGACCCCCAACGCTTCACTGCAGAGACCTGGGCCGCACTGCGCTTCCAGCCCACCGAAAAACACCGCTACGCCTACCAGTTCACGTCCAATGGCAAATCCGGCAGCGAAGCTGAATTCACCGCCTCGGCTTACGGTGACCTCGACTGCGATGGAGAGCGCTCCACCTTCCAGATTACTGGCTATGGGGTCGTGGAAGATGGCGAATGTGACGTGAAATTCTCGCCCATTTACATGGAAAACGAGTTGGAATAGCCCCTACCGAGTCACCAGCGATACCCCGACCAGCCGCTTCACGCTGTCTTGCAGAGCCGCAGGAATCTCCGGGCAGTTGAGTTCCTCCGGAGACATGCCGAGTACTTCAAGGATTGTCCGGGCAACGTCGAAAAGCCGCGCTTCGTCCTCTGGCGGGGCTTGAACGGAAAGGTCGCTCCCATCTGACAGCAAGACCGTCGTCAGAACATCATTGTTGCCGTGGTCCGGACCAGCGTGCTCGACGTTGCCATGGTCCGAAGTCAGGAGCACCGTGTAGCCGTTGGTCCGGGCTGCCGCGATTACAGCCCGCAGAGCCTTGTCCAAGGACTTGAGAGTGTCCACGCAAGACTCGAAATGCTCATCAATGAGATGCCCTATCATGTCGGGCCCCGGGAAGTTGACCGCAATCACGTCATAGACTCCAGCCTTCAATTGCATGGTCAGTTCCGCCGCGATTTCCGGGTGCCGCATCTGCGGGACCTTCCAGAGATCGTTGTCAGAGAGAATGCCATCCGCTTTCCCGTACGTGGGCAAAATATGCTGGTTCTCGGCCGGGGCCAGCGGCTGGGAGCGCCGTCCCCGAGAGAAGAGGCCCATATGCTTCTCCTTGACCCCTTCGGTCAGGAAGAGGAAGCGAAAATCACGGCCAGATTCATTAAGTAGGTGCAGGACGTTGTGCTCATGAGGCGTATCCTGGAAGACTGAACGGGAGCCGGCTGCGGCAAAGGCATCATGGTAATCAATCATCGACCACATGACGAGCTGTTCAGGAGCCTTGATCCAGGTGAAACCGTCCCAGGTGTCGAGTCGCTGCTTCTGCTCTGCCTGCTTACGGATGAAATCCCGCAACCCCAGCAAGGCAGCAGTGATGGGCTCCTGACGATCGGCCCGAAAGATCCCGTTGAAGAAGACGGTATTCTTGCCCACCGGCACCGGGTAGCCGATGACGATTGGCTCAATCTGAGGGTCCGTGTAGCCCGCCGCATGGTCCTGCTCCACCAGCTGAAAAGCCGCATCGATGCAGTTGGAGAATCGGCCCGTTCCCCCGGTAAGCATCTCGTATTCCTTGCGAATCATGCCGCCCTTGTAATCCCGATCCATGAACTGACGGCCGATGATCCAACGTAAGCTGTTTTGCGCCTCATACTTCATCAACAGCTTCTTGAGCTTGCGCAGGAAACCAAAGCGAAAGACCCCGTCACGCTCTTCGTATCGCATGGAGGAACGCCCAGGAGAGTCACGCCCATCAAGCACCGCTTCGATCTGCAACCGGGCAGCGGGCAGCTTGAGGACCTCGAAATAGAGCTTCAGAAAAGCCTCAAGGTGTGGCCAGGCACTGTGCACGAAGCCATCATCGCCATGCTCCCCCGAAAGCAAGGTCTTGAAAACCACCGTGGCCCCATCGTTGGCACGCATTAGATCCGCGTTCAGCGCAGCCAGTTCAAAGAACTCCCCAGAGGTGATCATGTCCGTGAGGAAGGCCGGAATCTGACGGGCCACAGCAAGGTTGAACAACTGCTGATGGCCAGTGTCGGAGTTGCCCATGATCTCGGGACGCAGATCGGCGTGACCGGCAAAGACCCCTGCAGCCCGGGTAATCCAGGTAGCGTTCTCCTGGCGCAAGTCGTAGATGAACGGCGTGTTGGCTACCCATGGCGCATAGGTGGCCTCTCGCGCCGCGGTCTGCCGCTGGGAAGTAAACACCTCCTCCAGCCGGGATTCTCCGGCTAGGTCCTCAAGCTCCTCGTGCGCTTTCCTGATGCGAGCAAACTCAGCCTTGAAGTCCCGACCGTGCTTGCGAGAGAGAACCCGCGCCACCCCATGACTGGTTGGGGCCAATGAAGCCAAGGCAAGTTCTTCATCCCCTCCAGCATTGCCCAGGACTGCCTTCCTCTGTCCCGCGTTGAGTCGGTGCCAGATGCTGGTCACAATCGACCATTCCACCTGGGGGTCCAAGCCAAAGCCATCCAGCACCACAACCGCTACCTTACCCGCAAAGCCCATGGAAACTACCTCCGTTGTGCGGGCAGTAATCTAGTCCCTTTGCCTGGCCAAGTCCACAGGCAGCCGTAAACACAGCGCGCAGCGGCCCACAATGCGGGATCATTTTTCACACTCAGGAGCATAGAGAACCTCTCGTCCCACGCCCCGTATACCAGCGGCCAGCACCGGGCCAACTGTTAATCGCCCTCGCGTCCGACATGTGGTATGCTCATTGCATCCCAGTTGGCCCGGTGCCTATCTGAAGGAAGGGATGACATGGAACGCAAGCCCAGAAGAAAGACGCGAGGGGAAGCCAGTTACCCGACGCACGACAACGCTCGCAGCAACCGACGCCAGTTCCTCAGGTTCCTGGGCAAGGGACTGCTGGCGATTCCCGCAGCAGGACTGGTCAATGCCTGCGGCGTCGGCAAGGAACGAGAGTTTGAGAACCCCGGGGGGCTGAGAGAGCCAGATTGGTTGGAGACAGAGCCTGATGTCGTCGACGAAGATCTCTACCGGTTGGGCGGGGTCGCAC
Source organism: uncultured Pseudomonadota bacterium (assembly GCA_937884235.1). GTDB lineage: Bacteria > Myxococcota_A > UBA9042 > CAIXZC01 > CAIXZC01 > CALGBT01. Next base: position 431 of record CALGBT010000097.1, on the reverse strand, counting down.
CAGAGGACATTGATTATCGAGTGCCCGACGTCGAGGAATTCGATGTCGGCGGCGTTGCGCCACCTCCCGATATCGAAGAGGAGTTTCCTCCGCTGGCCGGTGACGCCCCGCCACCCGATCTCATTCAACAGCCGGACACTAGCCACGAGGATATCCAGGAAGAGGACTTCCCGCCCCTGCCCGGTGAAGCTCCCTTCGAGCCTGACATCGTCGAGCAGGATGTGAAGAAAGAAGTTGACGCCGAGGAGTGGCCGGTGGACGGTGATATGGAAATCCCCGAGGGGTATTAGGCATGACTGATATCAAACGAAAGCCGCGCAAGCAACAGCCCAAATCTGAATACGCCACCTATGCGGAGGCCCGCCGCAATCGCCGGGAATTCCTGCGACTGGTGGGCCGAGGGCTCTTGATTATTCCCGCCGCAGGCCTGG
>CALGBT010000096.1 GCA_937884235.1 uncultured Pseudomonadota bacterium | reverse complement strand
CGCCGCAGCCATCGCTGCCGCACTGCTTGCCGGCACATGACGGGTTGCAGACGGGGATGCACTGGCCCGTGAGGCATTCCTCGTCTGCCGCACAGGTCCCGCAGGAGCCGCCGCAACCGTTGGAGCCACACTCAAGGCCGGCGCAACTCGGGGTGCAGACTGGTTTGCACTTGTAGTTGTCGCAGAAGTACCCGTCGTTGCAGATTCCACAGTTGCCGTTGCAGCCGTTTGGTCCGCACTGCTTGTTGGTGCAGTTGGGAACGCAGTTCTGGCAGACCTGGTATTCTTGCTGGCAGGCTCCATTCATGGCGCCGAGCATGCAGGCCGCGTCGAGGTTCATGCCGCACTGCCAGAGGACGCATTGGACGAGGTCGAAGAACTCGTCTTGAGCTTCTGGTGTGCCCTCGTCAAGGCAATCGAAGAGGCATTCGGCGCCGCTCTGGGAGACGCAGGCGATGGCACATTTGATGAGGTCTCCGCAGGGCTTTCCGGAGAAGCACAGGCCGTTCTTGCAAGTAGCATTTGGCGGGCAGGTGCCGCAGGTGCCGCCGCAGCCGTCGGAGCCACATTGGATGCCGTCGCAGTCGGGAGTGCAGACGACCTCGCATTTGCCGCTCTTGCACTGGTAGTCAGCCGGACAGGTGCCGCAGGAGCCGCCGCAACCGTCGGGGCCACACTGCTTCCCGGCGCAGTTGGGTTCGCAGCAGCCGCCACAGTCGAAGCACTCGTTGACGCAGAGATCGTCCCACTGCACTTCGCAGCAGAACGGGTCTTGAGCGCAAACGCATTCTTCGCACTTGCAGCCGCCGCAGGCGGGGAAGGGTGAGTTTTCGCATCCACTGGAGCATTTGCCACAGTCACCCTGGCAGGAGGCACACGTTTCTCCCTGGTCAGCTTCGCAAATGCCGTCGCCACAAATGGAATTGGGTACGCAAATACCAAAGTCGGTGCACTGGTATCCGTCAACGCAGAAGCCGCACTGATTGCCGCAGCTGTCGGGTCCGCACTGCTTGCCCACGCACTGAGGTTGGCAGATGTACTCGCAGAGGCCGCCGTTGCAGACGTAGCCAGGCTTGCAGATGCCACACTGCCCGTCGCAGCCATTGGGGCCGCACTGCTTGCCGTTGCATTCCGGCAGGCAGACGGGAATGCATTCGCCGTCGGCGCATTGGGCGCTGTCGCCGCAATCGCCGCATGCCCCGCCGCAGCCGTCGGGTCCGCACTTCTTGCCCAGGCAGGAGGGGACGCAGGAGATGCAGGAGAGGTAGAGTTGGTAGCACTCGCCCAGGAGGGCAGACTTGAAGCAACTGTTGGGGGTCCCCGGAGGACAGGATTTGGTGACGCAAGTCCAGACCGCCTTGAATTCAGCGTACTCGGCGGAGGTCTGGTCGGCCCCGGCGGTGCAGAGGCTGAAGCATTGGTCGCCCATGGGGAAGCAGCCGGTGGCACAGTCGATCATCGACTTGCACGGCTGCGGCACCAGACAGCTTCCGTTCTGGCAGGTTTCGTTTGGTGCGCAGATGCCACAGACGCCACCGCACAGGTCGTTGCCGCACTCTTTTCCCTGACATTGGGGCAGGCAGAAGGGCTCGCAGAGGCCGTCGTTGCAAACTGAATCGGCGGGGCAGAAGCCGCAGACATCGCCGCAGCCATCGGGTCCGCATTCTTTCATCTGGCCGAGGGCGTTGATGCATTCGGGTTCACATGAGCCGGGGCAGACCAGCGGGAATTGGCCGCTGGGGTCTGCGCCAGAACCGCCGCAACCGTACCCCCAGTTGGGGATCCAGCCGCATCCTTGGGGGCCACATTCCTGAAGCGCAATGGCGCCATCGTCGGAGCAGAGCATGAAGACGGTGCCGTCACAGCAGCCGACGTTGGGGATGTCGCCGCAGCCCGACGTGGGAATGCATTGGCCGGCCTGGCACTTGGTGCCGGCCGGGCAGAAGACGGATGGCAGCCATCCGGCGCCGTTGTCAGCGCAAACCGAGACGCCGTTGCCTTCGCACTTGGTGGTGCCGGGTTCGCAGAGCCATGGCAGGCAACTGCCGGCCTGGCAGTAGGAGCCGATGGGGCAATTGCCTAGGGGCATCCACTCACCGTTGTCGGCGCAGATGAGCGGCGTATTGCCGTCGCAGACCATTTCGCCGGGATTGCAATTGAAGGGGATGCAGTTGCCGTTCTCGGTGCAGTATTCCTGGACCGGGGCGCAGAAGCCGCAACTGCCACCGCAGCCATCGCCGCCACAGGCCTTATTGACGCAGTCGGGGGTGCAATCGCACTTGCCCCAGGGGGTGCAGGCGAAGTTGGGGGCGCAGGCGCCGCAGCTGTTGCCGCAGCCATCGGAACCGCACTCCTTGTTGGCGCAGTTGGGGATGCAGGCGCACTTGCCGTTGTCGCAGTCATAGCCGTCGACGCAGAAGCCGCACCAGCCGCCGCAGCCGTCTGCGCCGCACTCTTTTCCGGTGCAGTAGGGGATACAGTCCGTGCATTGGGAGTAGGGCTTGGCACAAGGGCCGGAGATCGCATCCTGGTAGCACTCCGAGGCCGGCTCAAAGTTGTTGCAGACGTCCTGGACGCAACTTGCCAGTTTCAGGAAGATCGCCTGGGAGTCAGGCGTCGCCTGGGAGAGGCACAGGGGGAGCGTGATGTCAGGCGGTGCCTGGCTGTTCATGACGCACTCCAGGACGCCTTCGCAACTGCCCTGGCCGATGCATTTGCCCTGCTGACAACCGAAGCCGTTGGGGCAGAGACCGCAGGTGCCGCCGCAGCCGTCCGATCCGCAATCTTTGCCGAAGCAGGATGGGGTGCAGCTGACGCACTTCTCTTTGAATTGGGCGCAAGGACCGTCGGTGACTTCTTGGACACACCCTGGCAGCCACTCCCCGCAGTACTCCAATACGCACCCGATGAGCGCCTTCAAGGGTTCTTGAGCTTCCGGCGAGGTGGCTGCGAGGCAGGAATCCATGCAGCCCCCGGGGGGCGTGACGTCGCAGCCCAGGATGCACTCATAGCCTTCGGCGCAGGAGTAGCCTAGATAGACACATTGGCCTACCTGGCAGACGTAGCCGGCTTTGCACTGGCCGCAGTTGCCGCCGCAGCCGTCGTCGCCACAGGTTTTGCCGGTGCAACTGCAGGTGTCTTCGCAAGGGACGAACTCCCCCGGGGGCATGTCGGCGGCCCAGTCGGGGCAGTTGAAGCCGGGCATACAGGCATTGCAGAGGGTGCCGCAGCCGGCCGCGTCGGCGCCGCAGAAGTTGGGCGGCAATTCGCAGATAGGCTCGCAGAAGCCGGTGCATTGGGCGTGGCCAGCGGCATCCTGGCAGATGGGCTCGTCCGGCGGGCAGGGAAACTCCATCCACTCGGAACCGTCGGGGCTGCAGGCCCGGAAGTTTGTTTCGTCGATGCAGAAGGATTCTCCGGGGATGCACTGCGAGATGGGTATGCACTCGCCGTCTTCGCAGGCGGTGCCGGGCGGGCAGATGGTGGTCTCGCCGTAACCCGAGCCGTTGGGTTTGCAGCTCTTGACGCCGTCACCGATACAGACCGTGGTGTTGGGGATGCACATGTCCGGGAGGCAGATGCCGTCATCCAACTCGCACCACTCCAGCTCGGGGCAGTGGGCATCGTCGAGGCATTCTACGCATTCGTTGATGTGAACGTTGCATACCAGACCGGGGGGACAGTCCTCGGTGCTCTCACACGGAACCGCCGGATCCTGACAGAAATGGTCGACGCACTCCTGACCTTCGGGACAGTGGTCATTGGTGACGCACTCAACGCAGAGATTGAGTTCGTAGTCACAGACGAGGTCCTTCGGGCAGGGCGTCTCAATGTCGCAGGCGAGGAGGTCCTGGCATTGGTTGGCCACACAGATGCCGTTGTGGCACTGGCCATCTTCGTAGCACTCGACGCAGACAAACCAGTCGGGATGGCAAAAGCCGGTATCGCAATCGGCGTCGGTATCGCAGGGAGGATTGGTGATGGTATCACCGGTGACATCAAGGGGGATTACTCCGTCCCCGGACTGAACATCAAAGGGGGTCGGCTGGTAGAAACCGTCGATGGTGATGGGTTTGCCCCCGCCTCCCCGTCCCGAGCCAGGACAGCCAGAAAGGAACAACGTAGCCAGTATAACCGCCGCAAATAGCCCCAGATTTTTCATCTCTGTTCCTCCCGAACAGGGCGATTTCGTGCGCGCGTCGCACGAGCCTGTGTTCGTGTGTGGGGAGAGTATACAAGACTGTGCTTACTAGATCAATCCGCAGCGCGCGGGGAGGTGTGGCGCGTTACTTGAAGCTCACCTTTTCGCCGCGGGCAGGGGTCCCCCGACTGTCCAGAACGATGGTCCAGAAGGGATGTTCCGGGTCATGCTCGAAGAAGTAGACAGCATCGGGCCAGGTGGTGTAGTAGCGCTTCTTTTCCTGGCCGGTTTTGATGGGCTCGGTGTCGTAGGCCATGATGTATGGTGGTGGGATGTGAGCCGAAGTCGGGACCATGTCTGCGGTGTGCACCAGCCAGCGTTGTCCCAGTTGGACCCGCACTATCTGCATGGCCCTGGTGTGGCCATGGACAACATCGATTTCCAGGCCGGTCAGCAGGCTCCACGGACCGTCGTGTAGTACCAGGTTCGGGGCTGCTACGATGGCATCAATGAGGGGCTTGACGTAGCTCCCGCGGTCCTTGTCAGATGGCTCCTGGGCCCAGGCCAACTGCTCCTTCTGGACATGGAAGGCGGCATTGGGGAAGGTGGGGGTCAGGTCATCGCCCTGACGTGTTACGAAGCCGCCCACGTGGTCGAAGTGGAGGTGGGTGGCGATGATGTCCGTGACCTCGTCCACGCGTCTGCCAGTGCGGGCCTCGAAAGTTGCCGCCAGCTCAGGCTGCTCAATGGCATAGACCCGATCTCGCAGTTTCTCCGGAAAATACTGCCAGACTCCGCAGTCCACCAGAATCAGACGGTCTCCGGAGGTGATCATCAGTGAGCGCATGGCCAGTCGGATGCCGTTGTTCTCGTCGGGGGGAATAAGCTTTGCCCATAGCGGGCGAGGGACGATGCCGAACATGGCCCCGCCATCGAGGAGGAAAGTGCTCCATTTCACGTCAATGATGCCAAACTCAGCCATGGCCCAACCTCCATCAAGGGAACCCATGGTAGCGCCTCACGGAAAAATGGCAACCAGCACGGTGCAAAGCGGAGGTCAGCGAGTTTCGAAGGGGTGCTCTCGGGTGAAGTCCGGGGCGTACACCAGCGCGCTTTCGAGGTCCTGAGAGTAAATGTTCGTCAGGCCCAGTTCATCGGCGACGGCGAGGTAGTAATCATACTCGCCCTGGGTCAACTTGCGCTCGATTTCGGGGAAGAATCCTTCGGCAGCCTGATACTTGGGGGCATATTGGCTCATCAGCGAGAGCGGGACTTCCCGAGGCATGTACCGGGCAATCCAGGAGATCACGTCAATGGTATCAGCCATGCCGCCGGGCAGGATCAGGTGACGAATGAGCAGTCCCCGTCGAGCGATACCTTCCCGGTCAAGAGTGAGGGGCCCGACCTGGCGCAGCATCTCTTCGACTGCGAGGCGGTTGGTGGCCACGTAATCCACGACTCCGGAATAGACCTGGGCTACTTCGTCGGTACCGTACTTCATGTCGGGGAGGTAGATATCGATAAGTCCGTCAAGGAGGCGCAACCCGGAGACGGTATCGAAACCGCCGGAGTTGTAGACGACAGGAATGTAGAGCCCCATGCCCCGAGCCCGGTAGAGGGCGGGGACCAGAGTGGGAATATGCGAGGTGGGGGCCACCAACCCCAGGGTATGGACTCCGGCTTCCTGGAGCCGGAGCATTTCATCGGCCAGCTGCGATGCGGTGTAGCTTTGCTTGGCAACTGCATCCTCAATACTGATCTGCCAGTTCTGGCAGTAGACACAGCTGAGACTGCAGTTGTGGAAGAAGATGTTGCCGCAACCATTGGTACCCGACAGCGGTGGCTCCTCGCCATGGTGGATTTCGACATGGGAGACCTCTGCCGTCGGCCCCGCCCCGCAAATCGAGATTCCCCCGGCCCGGCGATCGGTGCCACACAGGTTGCCGCAGAGGGTGCAACCATCAAGTTGTTCGTCGGCGATGTTGAGACGGTGTTTCTTGTCTAGCATGGTTTGCACACCCGTAGCCTGTGACCTTCGTCCGGTGACAAAACCAGATGATGTCTTGCCCGCCGCCCTGAAAGCTGGGTATGGAACGGTTCCATGTCAAGGGCTCCGCAAGCCGGACTCAGCCAGAATGGCGACAAGTTCCGGCACTGTTTCGTAGTAAGTTGCCCGATTGGCCAGTTCTTCGGGGTAAGGTGCCGGTTGCCTGGTGACATCCCGGATGGTCATTAAGCGGACGCTCTGGCCGCGCTGGGGAGTAGCAAGCATGGCGTTGAGGGAGTTGAACTGGGCGGGCAGTATCTGGTAGCGCTGGGCCAGGTCGAGCACTTGTCCGGCCGAGAGGGTGCCGTCGAGCCAACCAGAGATGGTGCCGTAGACATGTGGGTCATGCTGGTTGTTGTCGCCCCACAGCAGCAATTCGACATTGTCGGGAAGGTCCGCCAGGAGTTGCAGGATGGTGAGCACTTTGAAGCCGAACTGATGGTGCAGTGAATCCAGGAAGCGGGCCAGTTCAGCGGTGGAGAATCGCTCCTCGATTGGTGGCGACGGTGGGCGCAGGAAGAGCCCTGCGAGTTTGAGGCCGTCCCGGCAAAAGCGGTCCTCCAGGGAGCGCTTGAAGAAGAAGGGCGTGCCACTGAGAAAGACCAGGGGGATTCCTTCCGGCCAGCGGGTCAGGCCGGCGGTCAGTGCGGGCATTCCCGGGAGCGGTCGCCGGGTTTCGCCGGGGCGAGCGAGCATGCGAACGATGTCCCGGGGTGAACGAATGGTGGATTCCAGGTAGGTCTTGTCAACGTCGCTGACCAGCACTGGTCCACGGTCCTTGGCGGGGAGGACGAAGCACTCGGCGGTGCCGGGGAGCATGCGGTCCCCGACCAGGGTGCGGACAGTGAATATGGTGCGCTGGCTGACGGGCTGATGGAGCGTCAGTAGCGCCTCAAAGTACCCAAAGCGGTCGGTGCGTGCGGGGTGGCGGGCGCTGGCGGGCCGGCCGGCAGCATCAAGGAGTATGATTTCAACTTGCTGGTCGGGCAGAAACTCCTCGGCCACGTCTTGGAATGGGCTGATCCTGTGGCGTGGCTCGATTTTCTCGACGGCGATCAACCGTCCTCTGACCCGCAGCCGATGCCAGCTTCCCAGGGTGGGGAAGAGGTCGGCAAAGGTAGTGGTGCTGAGGGCCTTGCGGTTGCGCCTAAGCGTTCGCCGGCTATCGCCGACCATGCGCAGCAAGATGGCTTGGCGCACCATCCTCCGCAGGAAGGGAAGCGCCGGAATCTGCCCAGCTTTTGTGACCTTCGTCATAGGCCCCTCGTGAGGGTCATTGGACACTTCGCTCCAGGGTAAGTTCCAGGCCGCGCGCAGATGGTCATGAGGAGCGCATACGGCGAGTCCGGAGAGCGCTCAGCAGCAACAGGACAAGGAGCAGCGAGAGGGCTCCCGGACCGGGGTTGCCTGCGGTGCAGCCGCTCTCTTTGAGAGGGATGGTGTGGCGGGGCGGAGTGGTGCCGGGAGGGTCCTCTGCGTAGCGCTGCGAGCTGTCTATCCCCGGCTCCGGGGGTGGGGTGAGGCCGTCTTTGGCGGGCGTCGACAGCTCGGAGGGCGAGTCGGCGTTGTCGGCAGTGGCCAGTTCTCGCGGCGCGTCGCCGGAGATGATCTCGTAGGCCTCAGCAGCGACGACTTCGGGCCCGGCCTGCAGCACGTCCTGGAATCCCTCCTCCACAATATCTGGGCCATCCTCGACGATGTCCGGTTCCGTCGGCCAGGGTTCGTCCGGCTGCTCGCAGATGGTCACACAGGGGGGCGCGGCGATGGGCAGATTGTCATTCTTGCCGCCGCCGTTGAGGCCATCGATGACATAGGTGGCGGTCTCTTCGTTGGCGAGGATGAGGGCATGTTCGGCGAGGGCGTTCAACTTCAGGTTCAGGGCCCCCTCGATGACGCTGTTTTCCTGGGGGATGATGATCTCGTCCAGGGGACTCCAGATGCTGGTGTACTTGATCTTCTTGCCCGGAGTGATGTCACACCAGTTGAGGGACATGAGGAACTCATTTTGCATCCAGGCGCCGTCGGCAGGCCCGACGCACATGGCCTCGGCCCCGCAGCTGAAGGGTTCGAGGCAACCCATGACTGAGCCTTTGTGGGCCCCGGCGATGGAAACGAAATCCCTCACCTGCTCATACCCACAGAGAAACTTGATGAAGTAGCGCGAGTCGACGCAGCCCATGGAGTGGCAGAGGATATCAACCCGCTCAGCGCCGGTTTCGGCGAGGGCTTTGTCCACTACGGCTTTGAGTTCCCAGCCGTGGTCGGGGTTGCAGCCGAAGACATTCTTGAACTGGAACGAGTAGATGTACTCCGGCGGCCAGCCCGCCTCTTCGAGCCTTGATGTCATCCAGGCCCAGGAGCCGAACTCGCCCAGGAAGTAGCCGTGGACCATCACTACCGGGTCCTTGGAGTAGTCCGGTGCCGCCTGTACCGGCAGGGAGAAGAGCAAGATGAGGATGGTGATAGCCCTGATCATGGGCCGATTGTACTAGAAGGAAAGCTCGGAGACAACTCCCAGGCCGATGATGTTCGGGTCGTTGAATTCCCGGGTGGCGTGTCCGTGGTCATCGAGTACTACTTGGGAGTAGTTGGGGTCGTTGGCGTATGAGATTTCGCCCACCATGGAGAAGTGCTGGCTCAGGTTGTAGCGCAAGTCGAGCTTGGCCATGAGCACGGGCAGTTCGTCGTCCCCCGGGGGGAGGGTATCCCAGTCATTGGCGTTGGAGCCGCGCACCACGGTGGTCTGGATGCCCTTGGTGTATTCCGAGGAGTAGGGGCCCTGGCCAACGGATTCAGTGGCGGTTGGCGTATAGGTGGCGGGGAGCAGAATGCCGATGGAGAGCGCCGGCGTGAAGCCCATGGACTGGGCGAACTCGATGAAGTAGTCGGTGGAGAGCACCGCGAAAATCTCGCCGCCCATGAAATCGGGGAGGAAGGCGAAGCTGCCGCTGTGGGCCAGGTCGGCGTTCTTGGGAAGTGCCTGGTTGGGCACGAAGCCGGGCACGTTCCAGACGATGTAAGAGAGGTCGCGGTAGATGGCATCGAAGTGTACCCGCAGCTTCTTTACTCGCATTCCCGCGGAGAAGGCCAGGGCGTTGGAGTGCTCATTGATGGTGGAGCCGAAGCGGTCCGGGTCTTCCAGGGTCTGGATGAGTCGGGAGTACTCCAGCGCGACATCGAGGCCGAAATCTCGGCTATAGGCAGCGATATCTGGGGCCAGGGCGTAGTTCTCGGGGTCTT
>CALGBT010000095.1 GCA_937884235.1 uncultured Pseudomonadota bacterium | reverse complement strand
GCCGGTGAAAAGAGTAGAGCAAGACCAGCACGACAAGGGTGCCGAAGGTCAGGAAGGCGGTGGCCGGCAGCGGATGACCGTCCCCTGCGCCCCGCAAATTGTAGAGGTTGCCCATAAGCAGCATGAAGAGGCCGACAAAAGCAATCAAGTAGGCGCGGGGAAGCTCCAGATAGAGCAGCGCAGACGTTGGTTGAACCCCGGGTAGCGTCAGCGCTGTCAACGCGGGTGCGGCCAGGCAGATGGCGATGACCAGCAGTGCGGCGAGGGAGCGGCTGCGAGACAGGCGTACCTCCCGCTCAGTCCTCGACAGAGGAGGCGGAATTGCGCTGCGCACAGCGGCGACAAGTCCTAGAGAAGCTGCCCCCATGAGTAGAATCGCCGAGGCCCACGCTACCGCCCGGGCCGGATGGGAGGGCGAGAGGCCGAAGAAGAGCAGATGGAGTTCGGCAGCCGTGGGTTCCGTGGCTGGAGAGTACATTGTCTCGGGGAGATGGAGGAATTGCACGAGCATCAGCGGAGTCCAGCTGAGGAATGCGGCGAAGGCCAGTCCCTGTACAACACTCCAGCGGAATAGTCGCGCTGCACTGAACCGACGCACCGTGAAGAAGTGTGCATTGGCCATGACGAGAAGAACCGCGGCATAGTAGTGGGTCAGCACCAGCGCACTTTCCACCAGGCAGAGACCAACCCAGAACCAGCGAGAGAGCGAACGCTTCTGGAGGAGAGTCTCATATTGCATGAAGAAGAGCGAAGCGAGGCAAACCAGCAGTGCCTGGCCGCGCACCTCCACGGAATAGTGCGCATGAAAGGCCGAAAAGGAGAGGAGCACCACCGCCACCAGCGCGACCCAGCGAGAGTGCATGCGGCCCCAGGCGTAGACCACGACCAGACCAATCATGCTAAGAGCCAGTGAGAGCAACCTGAGTACCACGTCGGCATCGCCGAAGAGTCTGGTCCACCCCCAGAGTACCAGATAGTAGAAGGGAGGATGGATGTCGAAGAAGCCGGTGCGGTTCAGGAGAGCCCGCAGGGGGAGACGAGCGGCGTCAATAGAAACCACTTCGTTAATCCACAGCCCCTCGAAGAGAGACTCCCGCCGGATGAAGATCGCGATCCCCAACACCACGATCAGAGCAAACTCCCAACCAAACTTGCGAAGCGGCTCGAAGGGGCTTGCTGGTGCGGACGAATGGGTCGTTTCTTTCATGCCCTCCAGTCTACCCCATTCATCCTGAAACGAAAAGACGACGATGACGGGGGGGGGGCCACGGATTTGCTCAATAGTCCACACTGGACCCGATATCAAGATCTGCCTCAGCGGGAAAGAGGAGTGGGAAGATCTCTTGTCGCTCGGCGATTGGGGCATAGGTGGCAAGGTAGACCAATACATGTCCGGTTACTTTGCGACAGTAGTTGCGTGCCTCATTGTAGGCGATCTCTTCAATGATGTGATCCCAGCCGGCATCACGATTGGCTTTGACGAAAGTCCGAATCGGGTCTGGGCCGGCATTGTAGGAGGCTGCCACCAGGGTCAGCTGGTTGTGAAAATCCTTGGCCAGGAATCCCAGATAGCTCGTGCCCAGCCGAAGGTTCACCGCCGGGTCCTTGAGCTGGAAGCGGTCAAAAGGAATGCCCAGGCGGTTGGCCGTACGCTGCCCCGTGGGAGGGATAACCTGCAACAGCCCGACGGCATCGGCCCAGCTGATGACGCCACGGCGGTAGCGGCTTTCCTGGCGCATGATGGAATAGAAGAACCAGGTCGGCAGGCCGGTGTGTGCCGCCTGGACCTCGATCAGACGAAGGTAGGCCTGGGGATAGGCGAAGGACCAGCCCGGTCGGTTCCGTTCAGTTGGGACGCGACCGTGCTGTCGCACATTCGCGCTGCCCCAGGTGCGCATAGTTGCTGGCTCCTCGAGCAGAGAATAGAGCCAGCGGTACGCCTCGACGTTGCGCCTTCCAACAACCCTCTCAAATTTGTCGCGGTAAGGCTTGAACCAGGCTCGCGCCGCCTCCATCTCGCCCACCAATACCGCGTCCATTGATGCTTGCAAGGCAGCTTCGAGGCGTTTGTCCACAAACGAGGCCAGTTGGCTGGGGAGCGGCCGAAGAGGAGGGGGAGCGTCATTCATGAAGAGCGGATTGTCCTGGCCTTGCCCCATCTCCTGTAGGCGTTGCCAGGAGAGCATCCCGTAGTAGCTCAGGGGATATCGCTCCAGGGATTTGGCGAACCATTCCTGCGCTCCCTTGGTCTGTTGCTGCTGAAGGGCGATCCGACCCAGCCAGTAGTAAGCTTTGCCCGCGACGATGTCGTTGCCATACCCTGTCAGGGTAACAAAAACCTCCGCCGCTTCTCTGTAGCGCTGCAGGCGGTAGAGCGACCAGGCCTTGAACCACAGAACGTAGCTGCGGAGTTCGCCCTTGCGGTAGGCCCGCAGGTAGCGGTCGAAGCCCGGCAGCGCAGCTTCTAACTGATCGTGGTCATAGGGAAGCCAGCCCAGATAGTAGTAACAGCGTTCGGTGTGGGTACCGTCTGGGTAGCGGTCGATGTACTCTTTGAAAAGGACCGCAGCCTCCTCGTATTTCTCGAGGTTCATCTGGCAGCGGCCCATTTGATAGAGCGCCTCGTGCTTGGGTCCGCCACCGTGCTCATAGACGTGCCGGTAGTGGTCCAGGGCCCGCGCCCGGTCGTCACGTAGCTTGCGACCATGAATCTCTGCCAGGAAGTAATGGCAGCGGTTGCGATGGCGGGCCCAGGTCGGTTCTGTGAGGCACTGCTCGAAGACCTCTGCCGCGGCACCGTAGTCCCAACAATCGAAGAGACGTTCGGCTCTGGCAATCTGCTTGTCAGGCTTCAGGGAGTTGACCATCTGCGCCCGGTCGCAGGACGCAGGCAGCTGGGCGCATGGCCACCTCGTGAAGAGCTGAAGACAGTCACCGTCAGTCGGCTCTTTGGCGGCTGACAGGCTCCGGATCCGAGCCACCATCCGCTCGCTCCCGTCAATGCCCTTGCAGTTCTCCAGCCTTTGCAGCCAGCGGTCCGTAGATTTTACATCACTGGTGGCCAGGGCTGCGGCAAAGCCAATGCGACACAGGTCGGGTCCGAATACCTGCCGGTCCGCGTCCTGCCAGACAGCTTCGAAATGCGACAGGGCGTCAGCCGAACGCTTGTCCTCATGAAGGGCTTTCGCATGACGGAATCTGGCCAACCGGACAATGCCGGGACGGCTGCTGCTGAGGAGCGGTAGGCAGAGTTCAGCCGCGGTGGCGTGGTCCCCCTCAAGGGCATAAGTGCGGCTCATCAACAGGACTCTGGCGGCCTCCCATTCTGGCTTTTCGGGTGGCACTGTCATGCCTGTGAGGATGGCCCGTGCCGGGGCGGCGTGCCCGAGACGAACGTTGGCGGCGGCTTGCAGGACCAACTCCTCAGTCCCAGTCGCAGGCGTGGAGAGTTCCTGTGCTGCAAACTGCAGCGGAGCTAGGATGGCGAGTAGCAGCAAGAGATAGGGCATTAGTTACTTGGGATCTGCGCAGCATCGGAACCCGACATAGCCGGAGCCGCCAAAGCGCTTCACCGAACGGTGACAGGTAGCCTCTTCGGCAGTCTTGTAGGAATCGCCACCGTTGACGGTCTTTTCGAAGGTCCACTCGGCAACGTTGCCAACCATGTCGTACAGCCCTCGGGCTTTGCATTTAGACTTGGAACCGGCGGGTAGCACATCTCGCTCGATACCGTCCTCGTCCACGGTATTACAAGCGTTGGGGTCGTATTTGCCACCGTACGGGTACTTGCCGCCACAGGCCCGCTTCCACTCCCAGTTCATGCAAAGTCGGCCCCCCTTGGCAGTGCAGGCTCCGTTGGCCGCATCCCAGCTGACGTTGGTCTTGGGCATTTGCCCCTTGCCAGGATATTCGTAGCGGTCGATGCAGAAGGCCACGAAGGAGGCCGCGGTGGGATTCCCTTTCTTCTCGGGG
>CALGBT010000094.1 GCA_937884235.1 uncultured Pseudomonadota bacterium | reverse complement strand
GGACCGGCTTCGAGCCCAGCAACGAAGTCAAGATGCTCTACGGATTACTGCGGGTGAAGACACCTCAGGAGTTCATTGACGCCGTCTCGCACTTTGGCGTCGGGGCCCAGAACTGGGTCTACGGCGATATCGACGGCCACATCGCCTACGCAGCCTTCTGCAAGATCCCCGTCCGGCAGTGCCTGGAGGAGGTCGAAGATACCATGCACCCCTCCTTCCTGCCTTACCCGGGCAACGGCGAATGTGAGTGGAACGGCATGGTGCCGCTGGAGGAGCTGCCCCAGGCCATTGACCCGGAGCGCGGCTATATCTTCACCGCCAATGGCGATGCTTTGGGATACACCCTCGACGGCGACCCCTACAATGACGCCACCTACCAGGGCTACATGTTCGCCCCGGGCCTGCGCGTCGCTCGCATCAAGGAGTTGCTGGCCGAGAAGGTGGCCGCAGGTCCCTTGACTGTAGCTGACATGCAGGCTGTGCAAGCCGACGCCAGATCCCCCCTCGGGGCCCGCTTGACCCCCTACCTCCTGGCCGCCATCACCGCAGCCAACGATGCCAAGGCCGGGGCCGAAGGCTCTGACCCCACTCTGGCCGCCTTCGCCGACGACCCGCGCCTGGCCAACGTCGCAACGTACCTGGGCGACTGGTCCTTCACCGCAGCCGCAGGTGCGCTCCCCGAGACCACCGAAGCCGAGGCCGCTGACGCCATCGCCACCTCCATCTTCAATGTCTGGTTGCTCAACGTCTCCCAGGAAGTTCTGGGCGACAAGATGGAATCCCCGTACGACATCCAGTTCCAGGTACGCTTCCTGCTTCGCCTCTTTGAAACGCCGGAGAATCTGGACACGTACAGCGCGGACCTCGGCGACAGCCTGCTCTGGGACAACACCACCACAGAAGAGGTGGAATCCCGCAACTACGTCATGCTGGTGGCCCTGCAGAAAGCCCTCGATTTCCTGGCCGACCCCGAGTTGGTGGGAGTGGCAGCTGAGGGCGGTTTTGGGACCGACGATATGACCCAATGGCACTGGGGCAAACTGCACACCCTCAAGATGAGACATGCGCTGGGCGGCAAGTACAATATTCCGTCTGACGAAACCTTCCCCGAGGGCTACCCCCGTCATGGCGACAACTTCTGCGTGGATGCGGCCAATGCCGGCCTCAGCGATACTAACTTCACCTATAGCAGCGGCGCCGCAATTCGCAATGTCTACATCATGGATGCCGACAACCCACGGGCCCAGACGGTCATCCCCGGCGGGGAGGATTCTGCCGTCGGGCGGCCCCACTACGCCGACCAGTTTGAGCTGTGGAAGGTCAACCAGACACATCCGCTGCACAGCCAGGTCGAGGACCTGCTGCCCGATGCCGAGACCTGCTTCATCCTCGAGCCGTAGCCTTTACTTTGGCCAACGCGGTTCCTACCTTGCAGCGGGAGGAAAGCGTGCATGAAGACCACCAAACAGCCACGACCAACGCTCATCTTTGATGGAGACTGCCCGTTCTGCCGGAAGTGGGTAAAGCGCCTACAAGCGGTCCTCCACGAGGAAGAACTGACCTTTCGCTCCCTGACAGAGGAGTCGATTCTAACTGACTTCCCCGGCATCTCCCATGAATCACTATTGAATTCACTCCACTTCATCGCCACCGACGGCAGCGTCAAGACCGGCATGGATGCGATAGTGGCCGCCCTCTCTTTGAAGAATGTCGGCAAGGCAAGTCGGGTCCTGCGTCTGCCCGGCCTGCGTGAGATGTCCGACGCCGCCTACCGCGTGATCGCGGCGCGGCGCTTCCGGTCCGAACATCGGAAAGAGGGCTGCAGGGGGAAGAACTGCACCGTTAGAGGGGCCGGCCTGGAAGATTGACTTCCGGCACCGCTGATGCTGTAGTAGCTGCTGTGCAAGTTGGTAGGGAGAAGTTCATGTCGCAGGAATATTGTCGGGTTGGGGGCGGTGAAGCGCAACGCGTGCTGGTCGTGGGCGGCGGTGACGTCGGCGTAGAGTTGGCGCGCCGACTGGCCGACGGCTGGCAGGTCACCCTCATGGATCTAGATACCGGACCAGCACGAACCGCGCTGGCCCAACACCGAGTGCTCGACCGCATCATCTTCCATGACGGCGATGCCACCTCCCGGCTCCAACTGGAGCAGGCGGGTGCAGCCTCGGCCGATGCCATTGTCCTGACTACCCGGCCCGATGAAGTCGCCCTGGAAGTGGGACGGGTTCTGCGCAGGGATTTTGCGACTGCGAGGGTCATTGCGCTGCTTCGGCGGGCCGAAATGTCGGAGCAATTCGATGCCTTGGAAATCCCCTATATCCACGACTTTGAGGCCGTCACGGGCACTCTCATTGGCAGAGTCACGCAGGGCAGTCGCGTCGCCACCGATGTCGGCCTGGGCATGGGCGAGATTATCGAAACCGAGATCATGCCCAACTCCTCGGTCATCGACAAGCCCCTGTCGCTACTCAAACCTCACCGCTGGCTTATCGCCGCAGTCTACCGGAACAACGCTCTGGTCGTCCCGCACCGAGAGACCACGCTACAGCAGGGGGATCGCGTCCTCCTGGTTGGCGACCCCAACATCCTGCCTTGCATCGCCCGCTTCCTCGCCACCGGCCACTCGGAGTTCCCCCTCGCTTACGGCGCGGGTATCGGCATCCTGGCGCCCGACAGCAAGAGCGATGTTGCCCTGGAAGCGGAGTATCTGCTCAGAAGCACCCACGCCGAGTTCATTGAGGTCCTGGAGGAGAGTACAGAAACTGACGCGCTGGAGGCCTTAGAGAAGCAGCTTGCCGACCCGGAACTCGACCTGCGCCTTACTCACATTAAGGGCCTGAGCAGCCAACCGCTGGCAACGACACTCGCAGACCAGGATTTGGGCCTGCTCGTGATGCCTCCCCCAGTTACCGGGTGGATGGAGCGCATTGGACTGCGTCGCAGCCGCGTGCTACAGCGCCTCAACAACTTCGCGGTACCCACTTTGATCGCCCGAGGCAGTCACCCTTACCGCAGCGTTATGTTGGCCGTCGGCGACCTGGATTTTGACGCCGGGACCACCAGCCTGGCCATTGACGTTGCCCGCATGCTCAGCGCTTCCCTGACCATTGTCGTGGCGACGCCGCCCGACTTTGTTGCCGGCACCAGCTTCGCCGGGTCAATGGAGAGCACACTTGAAAACACCGTCGAGTTGGCCCGCTCCTACGGACTGACGGCAAGGGTCTTGAAGCTAACGGGAAATCCGGTGCGGCAGGTTCTCGCGGCAGCAAGCAAGTTTGATCTCGCCGTGGTCGGCTGGCCCACCGACGCCCGCACTACATTCCTCCGACCCCGGGTCGAGCAAAGCCTGGTCCATCAGGGCACATGCTCCGTCCTCGTACTTCCGGGCTAGGGGGCGAATGCACACGTATCAGGCCACCACTCTGCTGCTCCTCGCCTTCGGGGCATTTGTCATTCCGCTCCTCTCTGAGCGGGTGCGAGTACCTGCGGCCGTGGGCGAGATCCTCTTTGGCATCCTCATCGCCGAGCATGGTCTGGGGCTCATCGTCCGCTCCGACTTTACGCAGTTCCTGGGCGAGTTCGGCTTCGCCTTTCTCATGTTCCTGGCAGGCATGGAGATTGACTTCACCAAAGTGGAACAGCTTGGCCGCAAGGGGGTTCTGGTTACCTTGTTGGCGGCATCATCGGTCTTCCTGCTGGCCCTTGGCCTGGTGCTCGTCCTGGACCAGCCGCTCTTCTACGTACTGGTGCTGGGGGCCATGAGCCTGGGCATCGTGCTGGTGGCGCTACGGGATACCGGCATGAGTCAAACCAGACTCGGGCAGATCACCCTTATCGTCGGCTCCATTGGTGAATTCACCACCATCGTCCTGCTGACGCTGACGGACCTCACGGTGATGCACGGCCTGAGCGCAGACCTGGCCTGGGGAATCGCCAAACTGATGGCTGTCTTCCTGATTGCCTACACATTGCTCCTGACCCTGCGCATCCTCATCTGGTGGTACCCCGAAACCTTCGCCCGAGTGGTCCACACCGAGGACACCTCGGAAATCGGCATCCGCCTCAGCTTCGCCATGTTGCTAGGCTTCATCGCGGTCTCCATTCTCATGGGTGTCGACATGATCCTCGGGGCTTTCATCGCGGGGGCTCTCATGTCCTTCGTCTTCCGGCATAAGGAGGCCATGGAAGAGAAGCTCTCATCTTTTGGTTTCGGGTTCTTCGTTCCCATCTTCTTCATCGAGGTCGGTATCGGCTTTGACGTCGCGGAGGTGCTACAAGGCAGCTTCGTCCAGGAACTGCTCTTCCTGCTCGTGGCCGGCACATTGGTGCGGGTAGTGCCCATGCTGCTGCTGCCCCTCGTGCGACTCAATGTCAGGGAAGCCATCGCCAGCGGCATCATTCTCTCTGCCCCGCTGACTCTGCTCGTGGCCATTTCCCATGTCGGCCTGAAAACCGGCCTGCTGGGCAGCGATACCGCCGGCATCATTGTCCTCTACGCCCTCGTCGGTGGGGTCCTCTTTCCCACGATATTCCGGTGGGTCGTCCCGCCTCGTACGGCTAGCTGACACATATTGTAAGGTGCAATCGGGCGCCGCGGGAAGCTGCACCCTAGGCGGCATTTCTTCGACGCATCGGCACCAGAATCCCGACCAGCAACAACAGCAGCAGCATTGCACCAGGGCTGGGAACGGCACCAGCCTGACAACCGCTCTTCTTCTTCGCTGGTTCCCCGGTGCCACCTGTGTCGGCAGCTGCCACAACGTCGACGGCCGGTTCGGCAGAATCACCGGTACCGATTGCATCACCAGTGGGAACAACCCCATCAGCAGTGGGGGAATTCGAGTCCATTCCGCCAACGACATCGGCCCCGGGGGTAGCGGCATCTTCTGCGGTGACGACGTCCATCTCGTCACCGCCTTCGTCCACCGGAGGCGTGGGCACGACGCACTCGCCGGCCTCGCACTCCTGACCTTCCGGGCAATCGGCCATGACCTTCTTGCGGCAATCATCGGCATCGGCAACGCAGGTCCAGGTCTTGATGCCGTCACAGCCAATCTGGTCGAGGTCGCACTCGTGGTTACACTCCGGGGGCACGGTGCACTGACCATCAATGCACTCCTCACCCAGCTGGCAAGAGCCGCATTGGCCGCCGCAACCATCGTCGCCGCAGTTCTTGCCAGCGCACTGCTTCTCGCAACACTCGCACTGCCCACCAACGCAATTGCAGCCGGGATCACAGGCACCACAGAAACCGCCACAGCCGTCCGCTCCGCACTGCTTCCCGTCACACTGCGGGTCACAGTCGCAAACTCCGTCCACGCAGGGCACGCCGTCAAGGCAGTAGCCGCACTCCCCCCCGCACTGGTTGGGGCCACAGTTCTTGCCCTCGCAGGCCGGCTCGCACATGCCCTCGCAGATACCGCCCATGCAGGTCTCTCCCGGCGCACAATCTTCGTCAGTGTTGCAGGCGAAAGCCTCCAGTGGGGCAAGTACGAACAACAGCGCAACTACTCCCAGTAGCATCTTCTTCATCGTCTCTCCTTGAGCGCCTATGGTTGCGGCGGCTCATATGTACCTTTCACGCAAATCACACCGGCCAGGGGATGGCCGGACACGTTGTTGGCCGACCCGGTTTGCTTGCTGCAGGACGGACCGCCAAGGAAAAGATCCTGCCAGCCTGAATCAATACTGTATCCCCAATCAGGCAGCGGCACATAGAGTTCTCCATGCTCCTCCAGTGTACATCCTCCACGACGCTTCTGGCCAGTGCGGATATAGTTGCCATTATTGGGCATCACCTGGTTGTGCCAGTTGGCAAAGGCCTGGTGTTGTTGCAGCGAAGGCATCTGCAGCCCTTGCACCAGCTTGTTGGTGGCTGGAGTATACCCCGGTGCGCACATGGAGAAGTTCTCCGGATAGCTCTGGATTAACTGGTTGTTGACACAGGCCCAAAGTCCGGGCGTCACCTCGTACTTGAACTCGGCGGCCACCCCGCAGGCGGCCTCCGACTGGCAATCTGTGTTACAGCCGTCATCGCTGATCTGATTGCCATCATCACATTCTTCACCACCCTCCGTTATGCCGTTGCCGCAGCAATTCGGCGAGGGTGTGTGGAGACAGCCCGACTCGGGGTCGCAGGATTCAACCGTACAGGTATTGGCGTCATCGGGGCATTGAATTGCCTGCCCTGGGGCACATTCACCGCCAACACACTGATCATCCTCCGTGCAAACGTTGCCGTCGTCACAGGCGAGATTGTTGGCGGAGTAGACACACCCGAGAACTGGGTCGCAGTTGTCGTTAGTGCAGAGCTTCGCATCGTCGCAGGTGAGAATGCCGGTGGTCACGCATTCCCCGCCCGCACAGTGGTCACCGGTGGTGCACAGACTGGCGTCGGCGCACGCGGCATTGTTTGGCGTATGCACACAACCCGAATCGGGAGCACAGGAATCGTCGGTGCAAGGGTTCTGGTCGTCGCAGGCCAGCACCTCGTTTGAGAGGCACTCGCCGCCCTGACAGACCTCGTTGATGGTGCAAATGTCGGCATCATTGCACGGGGCATTGTTGAAGTCGTGGATGCAGCCGCTCTGCGGGTTGCAGGAATCGGTAGTGCAGACGTTGTTGTCGTCGCACACGAGCATGGCACTGGCCACGCACAAGCCATTGCCACACTGCTCGTTCAACGTACAGGAATTGCCGTCGTCGCAATCGCCGCTGGTCGGCTGGTGCTGGCAGCCGGCCTGGGGGGCACAAGAATCAGCCGTGCAAGGATTGCCGTCGTCGCAGTTCAGGATTCCACCGGAGACGCATTCACCCAACTCACAAACATCGTTGGTGGTGCAAAGGTCGCTGTCGTTGCAGGGAACCTGGTTGAGCAGGTGGATGCACCCCTGGGCCGCGTCACAAGCATCGTTGGTGCAGAGGTTATCATCGTTACAACTCAACTGACCCGTCGGCACGCAGACCTTCTCCTGGCAGTGATCGCCAAGGGTACAAGCGTTGCCGTCGGAACAAGCGGCCTGGTTGGCCTCGAAGACACACCCCACGCCCGCGTCACAAGTATCGTCCGTACAGACATTGCTATCGTCGCAACCCAGGAGTTCACCGCCCCCCGTGCAGACGCCCGCAGAGCAGAGATCGCCCAGTGTACAAACATCCCCATCGTTGCAAGGCGCGACATTGTGAGTGTGGCTGCAGCCTTGACCGGGCAAGCACTGGTCGTCAGTGCAAGCATTGCCGTCGTTGCAATTCACCTCCTGTCCAGCTACGCAACTCCCGTCCTCACAGGCATCCCCCAGCGAGCACTCGTCCCCGTCTTCGCAGGGAACGCCGTTCCCCGCAGCGGCGAAGGAGCACGCCCCGGTGACTGGTTCGCAGGCCGCCACCAGACAGGGAGCGTCAACGCCGAAAGGAGCCGGACAGAGCACCTCAGTGTCAGCCTTGACGCGGCAGAGATGGGGCAACTTGCTGGTGTCGCACTCCAGAGTCCCGTTACACAGGTTGCCGTCCTCCAACGCCGCGCAATCAGCATTCACCTGACATTCGCAACTGGCGGCCTCGCCAGCACAGACTCCAGCGGAACAGTGGTCCCCCAGGGTGCAAGGGTCACCATCGTCACAGTCCTCTCCGTTGGGCTCGAAAATGCAGCCTCCAGTTTCGTTGCAGGCATCATCGGTACAGGGATTCGAATCATCACAAACGACCGAGGACCCGACGCACAGACCTTGTACGCAGTGGTCCGCCACGGTACAGGGATTACCGTCCTTGCACTCGTCGCCCTCCACGGGAAGATAACTGCACCCGGCCTCGCCATCACAAACGTCCTTGGTACAATCGTTATCGTCATTGCACAAATTGATCAGGTCGCCGCCAATTTCGTTGGGTTCGTCCACGCTGCCGTCACAATCGTCGTCCAAACCGTTGCAGCTCTCCGCCACGGGCAACGCCGCGTCACAGGGGGCAAGACCTTCTTCGGTGCAGACCCGCTTGCCAGCGCAACTGCCAGCTTCGGAAGTCAGCTCACACGGAGTCCAGAGTCCCAGGGCAACCGCGCTCGAGGTGCAGGGACAAACCCCGGCATCGGCCACGCATTGCTTAGTATCGATGCCATCCACGGTGACTGCGGCCTGGCAGGAGAACCCCCAGGGACATTCCTCCTCTGAAACACAGCTTCCCCCGCAAAAGAAACCCTCGGTGCCGTAGTCCAGGCAGACATCCTCGGCACCGCCGACGCTCTTGCAGCTATCGCCGCTGGAGCAGGGCTTGCATAGGTTGGCAACGTCGGAGACACAGACGAACACCAGATCGGGGTCAGTGCCCGCGACCTGCTTGCAACTCCACCCTGGGGGGCACTCTTCCTGGCAAGAAATGGTGCAAACGGCATCACCCATGTGGTCGACGCACCACCCCGACTGGCAATCGCCATTCTCCTGGCAGGGGTCGAGGAAGCAACCTTCGCCAGCTTCGCAACCGGGTTCCACCGAACCATCCCCGGACGAAACGTCGAAGACCAACTCGAGGCCCGTGTCGCCAGGGCGAGTGAGGTCTTCCGCAGCAACATCGCCGGGAGGAGTCTGACTATCATCGCCCACCGCGTCAGTTGCTGCATCTACGGCATCTTCGCCATGTTGCACAACGGGCTCTGTGCCGGTGGAACAACTCATGGAAATCAAGACGGCTGCTATTGCTATGGTTCTCTTCATTTAACGCTCCAATGCCAAATTGGCCCCGCCATTGTACCAGCCATCATGGAAACCACCAAGCACCGCACGCAGATTGGCAAATCGGAGCGAAGAACCGGTGCGCGTGGTGCGAACGGCGTCACCAGCCTCACGGCTGGTGCTGTGTGAGAGATGACATAATGGGAGCCCCACAGCCCCTGGCGTCAGCCTGGCGATGTTTCCACTTGCACGACACGCAAAAGAGAGTTACGCTTTCCTGAAGCGACATTCTGATTACTGGTGAGGGTGCCATGCGGATGACAATGCTCCTCTCGTCTCTACTGCTGTTGCTCTTCTCCTGTCGGGCGGCCGACAGCGGCGACGGTGACATTTCTGACGATGCCGCCGCCGAGACGTGGTGGCACGGCGGTGATGATGACGTCGTTGCTGAACCTGACCTGAGGCTACAGCCACCAGCAGATGCGTTGGTGGATTCAGGTTCCGACAACACCCCCCCGACCTTTGCCGCTCCGGCACCGGTCAGTCTCGCGATGGGCACGAGCACCACCGTCGACCTGGCCCTGCTTCTCAGTGACAGCGAAGACGACGTCGACGCACTGACTGTTTCCTGGTCAGCCGACCATGTTGCGCTGCAGGAGCAGAACGGCCACCAGCTTCTGGTAGTGGCCCCGGTGGACTGGTTCGGCTCGGAGGTCATTGATCTCACGGCCACGGATTCCGGTGGCCTCACGGCCTTCGCACCACTCAAGGTCATTGTTACTGAGGTGGAAGTCATCGACCCGCCACCGCCCGACGAATGCGAACCCACCGAATTCGCGCTCGAGGCCGGCCCGAGGTGAGCGACGTGCTCCTTTCCG
>CALGBT010000093.1 GCA_937884235.1 uncultured Pseudomonadota bacterium | reverse complement strand
ATAGCACATCACAATGCCCACCGGGGCCAGCACTCCGATGCTGCGCAAACCGGGGTTGGACGCTAGGGCGAGGGAGCCAAAGCCGATTGCCGTGGTTGCCGCAGACATTCCCGCAGCCGAGCCAGTTGTGTTGGCAATGAGGCTCATCCGACCGACCCCTTCCTCGCGCACCCGATGCACCAGGTGGATGCTAGAATCGATGCCAATGCCAAAGACCGTTGGCAGAATGACCATGTTGAACATGTTGATGTCCTGGCCCGTCCAGCCCATGTAGCCCAGATAGGCGATCACGCCCAGAACCAGCGGCAGAAATGCCGCGGTAACCTCGCTCCACGTTCTGAAGTCTACGAAGAGCAGCAGTAGTACGGCCAGGGCCGCCAGCCCCACTGCGATGGGACCCTCCCCCAAAACGATGTCATATGCATCTCGCAGGATGTAGTAGCTGGCGGTAGTCGGGTAGGACTTCCCATCGATTACCAGCGGGTCGAGTTCATCGATAATTCGCCCCACGTCGGCAGCATGCGCCTTGTGCCCATGCGCGTAGAGAGTCACGAAATGGCCGACGTTGCCATCCTTGTCCGTGAACTTGGCCAGGACCCAGTCAGGCAGATCCAGGGGGCCGAACAGTGCCGGAGTAAGATAGGGCATAGCATCCTGCGCACCTTTCAGGTCGTCGCCCTTGAGCGCACCCATCTTCTTGCGGAGGCGCTCGTGCATCTGGTCAATCACCGCCTTGCGCCGGGCCTGGTCCTCTGGAACGAAGCTGAAGATGGAAGCGTAGCCCTGCACGTAGGCGTATTCGCCGCCGTGGGCATCGAGGAAGTCATGCACCTTGCGGGACTCTTCACGCGACTCAGTGAGCAGGATGATGGGGGAAGTGGAAAGCCCCTCAACCTCCCGGCGGAAGCGCTTCATGAGCCGACTGCGCTCGTTCTCAATGGTCTTGGTCATCACCTTCTTCATGTCCTGCTCAAAGCCTACCCGGGAGGCGCCCGGAGCAAGCGCTAGGACGAGGGTGAAGACACCAATAACCACCACCAGCGCCTTGCGTCGGGAGCCGAAAAAGAGGCTCTTGCCCACCTCGGAGAAACGCTTCTTGCGGGTCGTCGTCTCGGGGCGAAGACGATGCAGAATCACCACCAGAGGGGGGAATACGACATAGACCACGAGCAAGCAGATAGGCACCCCCAGACCGGCGATGAGACCGAACTGCGAGAACCCCCGAAAATCGAAGATCACCAGTGAAAGGAAGGTCAAGGTGGTGGTGATGGCCGCCGAGATCATCGGCCGCCCTAAATGCGTCAGGCCGTCCACCAGCGCTTGCTCCACATCTTTGCCCTGCTCTCGGCCCTCCATATAGCGATTCACCGCGTGCACCGCGAAATCAACCCCCAGACCGAACATGATGGCAAAGATGAAGGCCGTTATCAGATTGAGGTAGCCCACCGTCAGCCACGCCAGTCCCATGGTCCAGGCGAGGCCAGAGAGGAGGGGAACAAAGACAAAGAGCACAGCTCTGAGATTGCCGAAATAGAGCGCCACCAGGACCAGGATGATCCCCAGGGCAAAAAGCGAGGCCCGGGAGAGATCACTGCGGATTATTGCAATCTCCTCGATCTTCTTGTGGTAGTCGCCCTCCATGATCCATTCCATCTCCGGATGGTAGGAGGACGGGTTCAACTCCGTCACCATGGCCTCAATGCGGCCCAACAGCTTCTTCGACTTATCGACCTTGGAGGGGGAGAAGGTGGGAAAAGCCTTGATGCCGTAAAGGGTGCCGGGCACATTCGAAAGATACTCGGAGAGGTTGGCAATCCCGTACTTCTCGCGAATCTCCGCTTCACTGGGAAGTCTCAGACCCTCCCCATCATCGGGTGCGCACCCTGCGTCTCCCTGTGTCGGTGAGCAGAGCGCAACCGCAGTATCAGCTTCTGCGGAGCCCCCGAAATCCTCGTCGATGTCGCCGCCCTCGTCGCCGAAATCCTCGTCAAGGTCCTCCCCGTCTTCCGCATCGACGGTACTTCCCAGATCTTCGCCACTGTCGAAGGGGGACAGGTCTTTGGCCACCGCCTTCTGGACCGCTCGCTTCAGACGAGCATCAATTGACTCCAATTCCTCGAGGGGCAAGAAGAGAAGCGCGTTGCGCTTGAAAAAGGAGACGTCGTGTTTGAGATCGACGGTGTCGATAAGCTCATCGGCCGCCAATCGGGCCGAGAGGTCATTGACAAATCGCTCATTAGCCTCCTGGTCCGGAGATGACACGACCAGCAGCAGCTGCGAAGACCGGGCCAGCTTGTCGCGGGCGGCCTTGGCCCGTTGCACCCGGGGGGTGTTATCAGGAAAAAGATCCTCGATGTTCGTTCGGATGGACAGCTGGGAGGCCGCCAGGGAGAAGCCTGCCGTGACTACCATGGCCAGAGAGAAAGCGAACCACGGGTGCCGGGTCATCCACAAAAGAGCACTGGTCAGAGCGCGAGTCAAGGCGCTGGAGCGGGAAGGGGGCGACGACAATGGACGCACCATTGGTTGGACTCCTGTAGGTGTACGCTGTGCCCAGCGTATATCGAAGGAGCCTCAGTGTCAAAACGGGTGGCAACGATGCTTGCTCACTGAGCCGGCCGGCGCTATTATGGCCGCATGCGTGTTCCGACAGCAATGCTTCTACTCGCCCTCTTCGTATTGGCGGTCTCTCCGTCAGTCGGCCGCGCCCAGCCACGCCAATCGGCAGAGGACCAGTTCGAGTTGGCCCGGAATGCCGTGGAGTATCAGGACCACGAGAAGGTTATTGAACTCCTTGAACCGCTGCTCAATCCCGTTGAGTTACTGCCGACCCAGGCACTCGTTCTGCAAGCGCGGGAGTGGCTGGGGGCAGCTCGTTGGTGGAAGCTGGACAAGGTGGGCTTTAAGCAGGAGTTCACACATCTGCTCAAGACCAACCCTCTCTTCGAACTCGACTCCTTCTACTACCCACCCGATATGGTGGCAGACTTTCAGAAGCTGCGCACCCAGTTGATTGCACTGCAGATCATTGAAATCAAGCAACCAGACCCCAAGGAGCCGGTACTGCCCACCCACACTGTCATTGTACGGACCATCGAGCGGCGCCATCCCCTAGTGACTGTGATCCCGTTTGGGACAGGGCAGTTCATCAACGGCAAGACCGGAAAGGGCGTTGTCTTTCTCTCCTCGCAGGTCCTCTTCCTCTCCGCCAACATTGGCTCGTGGGTCTATCTTTACCGCGCTCAACCCGACGGCTCAGCCCGTACCGCTGCCCTCGGCGCCATGTACGGGTCGTTTGCAGCCTTTGCCGGCATGGTCGCATGGGGTATCTTCGATGCCTATGCCGATTGGACCCCCGAAACCGTGCTTGAGGAGAAACGGCTGGAAATGCCTGATGAATCTGCTAGCATGTGGCAGGTCGCTCCGTGGCCCGTCGCTGGCGGCTTCGGGATCAGCTTCGGTACTCCGTTCTAAGTAGCGATGGCAACAGGATTGGACCAGTCGCAGAAGGTGAACCATGCCCTCCCTAGTGCTCTTTCCGAGACCCGGTGTTCGTACACGGCTCTTCAATATTTACCGGCGCATCACTTCAATAGGACGCGGGGCAGACAGTGACATTGTCCTTGACGATGCCGAGATCGAGCAGGACCACTGCCAGATCTTCTTTGATGGCAAGAAGTACCTGGTCTCGGCCCTCGACCGCAATGCCAATGTTCATGTCAACGGCAAGAAGACCCGGAAGCAGGTGCTGCAGGATCAGGATGTCATCCGACTGGGGAGTTCCACCCTGCAATTCAGCCTCTTCGACATCCCTACCGACGAGTTCACCAGCCAGGACGTGGGCATCAAGGACTCTTTGCGGAAACTCCTGGAGTTTACCACCGCACTCATGGAGCAGCAGGAGCTGCAAGTGCTCGTCGACCTCATGCTCGACAAGCTCATCGAGTTGACCGGGGCCGACAAGGGCTTCCTCTTCCTCGTCGACGAAGGCTTTCCCACTCTTCATTGTGTGCGGAATATCGAACGAGAAATGCTGCCCGTTGCCGAAGGCGGGTTCTCCGACTCCATCGTGCGCCAGGTTGTTGCCACAAGGCAGCCGCTGCTTGTCTCCGATGCCCTGCACGATTCCGATTTCCGGCAGTCGCGCAGCGTCGTTGACCTCAAGCTCTGCTCTGTCATGTGTGTGCCCGTGCTGGCCCGCAGTGAGTTGGTGGGCATTCTCTACATGGGCAATGACAATATCGTGAACCTCTTTGAAGAGGAATCACTGGACATGGTCAGTGTCTTCGCCAGCCAGGCCGGGCTGCTCATCAAGAACGCGTTGCTGATCAACGAACTGACGGCCCGGAAAGAAGAACTGGAATTGGAGTTGGAAGAGATTCGGTTTGGCGAGATTATTGGTGCCTGTCAGGCCATGCGAGATCTCTTCAAGCGGGTCGACAAAGTCGCCACCACTGATATCGGTGTGCTTATTCGCGGTGAGACGGGCTCCGGAAAGGAGCTCATTGCCAAGGAACTGCATAAGCGGTCCGGCCGCGCCAGCGGCCCCTTTGTGGCCATCAACTGCGGTGCCATTCCGGAGCATCTCCTGGAGAGCGAGCTCTTTGGCCACGAGAAGGGTTCTTTCACGGGGGCCCACGCCACCAGTGCCGGCAAGTTTCAAGCCGCCGATGGCGGCACCCTCTTTCTGGATGAAATTGGTGACATGCCCTTCACGCTTCAGGCAAAGATTCTGCGCGCCCTGGAGACCCGGCAGATCAGCAGAGTCGGTGGCACCAAGCCAGAGCACGTGGACATTCGGGTGGTCGCGGCCACCAACCGCAATCTTGAGGAGGCGGTGGCCGCCAATGAGTTCCGCCAGGATCTCTACTACCGCCTCAATGTTGTAAGCCTCTGGCTGCCGCCGTTGCGTGACCGGGGCGAAGATGTGGTGCTCATTGCCAACTATTTTCTGCAGCGTTTCATCAAGCAGTATGAGGCCGAGGTTCAGGGCTTCTCCAAGGATGGTCTCAACGCATTGCGCCTTTACAACTGGCCCGGAAATGTGCGGGAGTTGGAGAACAAGCTGCGCAAGGCGGTAGTGCTCACCGAAGGACCCTTCGTCGGTCCCGAGGAACTGGGCATATCCGAGGACGAGATCAGGGTATTGCCCCTGGCAGATGCCAAGGAACGCTTCCAGAAAGACTACGTCGCCCGCGTACTCGATATGAACCGCGGCAACCGAACCCAGACTGCCCGTGACCTGGGGGTGGACCCCCGAACCATTTTTCGCTATCTTGAGAAGGAACGCGACGACGAGGAGTGAACTTTCTCTACACTCGTGACATCGCTGTCCACTGAACCTCCACAAAAACGTCGTTTTTTTGGGGGTTTGCGGCTTTTCTGACATCCTTTTGGGGTTTAGACGGGGGGATCTTAGTGGCACGGACGTTGCAACTAGTTCGGGCTCGTTGGCTTGGGGGTGTTGTACTGCTTCTGGCCTACGTTGCTCTTTGGCAAGTTGCCGGCTGTGTCATCCCGCCCCAGGAGGTGGAGGTCTCACACAACCATCTGCCCTACATTGACTGGGCCCTGACGATCCCGACAGACATTGAGATCAGCATTACCAAGGCAACCGGGGGAGTCACCACGTTTAGTATCGAGGATGCTGCCATTGATATTGATGGCGACCCCATCGAGACGGAATGGTACTGGATTGCGGAGAACGGCAAGAATTACCGGCAGGCTGGTGAGCTGTCCATGACCCTTGATGCGGTCTGTGAAGGCGTCCAGGACCTGAGGGATTCCGAGAGAATCACGGTGGAGGTGGTCATCAGTGATTCTCCCGGGGCCTTGAAGTGGACCAATGCCCTCAACAATCCGGTTGACCCCGGCGTGGACGAGGAGGGCAACTCACTGCCCCTCATCAAGCATGTCTGGGTGGTCACACTGAAGGGGGAGTGCCCCTGACAGCAATTGCGGCAACAAGGAGTTAGGAAGATGAAGAGGCAATCTAGGACGAAGACAGGATGGTGGCTATTGCTACTGTTACCCCTGTTTGCGGCCTGCATGATGCCTGCTGACTTTTCGGCTGACAAGGGGGCCATGCTCGCCACCTGTGATGCTGATTCGGATTGCGGCGCTGGCCTCGTCTGCGACCCCAAGGTGCATGTCTGTGTTGATGACTCAGATCTAACAGTAAAGGGATGGCTGCGACTTATCCCCCCCGCCCAGGGCATGGTCGCAGTTGAAGAACAGTACCCGGGCATGACCCTGAATAATCGTGATGATGTGACCTTGACTATGCACCGTCCCTTGCGGGTTCTGGGGCGAGTTCTGCTTGAAGAAAGCAGCGAACTGGAGTTGCAAGAAGCTCAGATCGTGGCAGTAGCAGACGGCACCATTCCAGACCTCAACATTCACCAGGATGCCAAGGCGTCTGAGTCCTACTACTATGACTACGAAAACGGCCAGACTGAGAAGCCGGGCTTCGAGTTGTTCGTCAACCAGGAGAAGACGTACGACGTTTATGTCTACCTCAAGGAGACCCAGGGAGGGGAGCAGTTCCCACCTTATCATGTGCGCAAGAAGTTCGCTGCAGATGGTACCCAGGGCGATTCTTTTACCGTGGAATGGACGGTCAACGTACCGAAGATCACCTCCTATCGCCACATAACTGGTTGCTTGAAGTTGAGCAGTGAGTTTGCAGAGCCCCTCGTTGGGGCTCGGGTTGTTGCCTTTGCGGCTGGCAGTGGCAATGTTTCCACCCGGGTTCTGTCTGATGCTACCGGTTGTTTTGACCTGCTGGTGCAGCCGCCCGAAGAGCTTGGAGAGGCTCTTTACGAGGTCCGCATCAAGCCGTCTGAGGAGAACGACCTCGTTCCAGAGCAGGTGGTGGCTGAAGCCCTCGTGAAGAGTGAATCAGGACTGGTGGGCGAAGACGATGGTGGGGGAGCCCTTGATGTCGATGTTGGTGAGTTGTTCGTGAATGGCCTCCATCAACTGGTCAATGTTCAACTCCGGATTGTCGCAGAAGAGCCCACCCCCCGCCC
>CALGBT010000092.1 GCA_937884235.1 uncultured Pseudomonadota bacterium | reverse complement strand
CCCGGATCTCAATTGCATCGTCGGTGGAGAAATCGAAGACTGAGTATTGGGTGTTCTCCAGAGAAACAGAGCGCAACTTGTCGGTGAGGTAGTGCGGCACAGGGTAGTAGGTGCTCCCCTCGCTCCCTGCCGAGCCCGGAGAGTAGCTGTTGGCCAGACTCGATACCGGCTCCCCCCCCCTGCCGATGCCACCCTCCTGCACGACAACGGGAATGGTGCGGCCCTTGAGATTGAGTGTGGCATGGGGAAACTGCTCGCCCAATCCGTAGATGCGTTCCACGGCACTCGAGGAACCCCGTAACACGACGGCGTTGAGTTGCCCCTCCGATAACTCGATCCCAAATCGAAGATGACCCTTCGATGGTTCACATAAACGGAGGTGCACCGCGACGTCCTGGCAATGCTCTGAATCATCGGTGAACTTGCCAACCGCGACCAGGTTGCCATCCCGATGCGCCGCGCTGACGAACTTCACCTTGGCACACTCATACAGAAGCTGGTCATGCGTACTTATGGACCCCTGGCTCTCGGTAACGTCGAAATCACGATATTCAGCGTGGACAAACCCACCGGAAGCGGGTGTATCGAAGAGAATGCGGGTGGGGTCAGAGAGATGAGTGACAGTGAGGCTGGCATCCCCAAGTCCGATCTCAAACTGTCCAATGGCATAGGGAGCTTCGCCCAGAGGTTCCTGTTCCTCGGGCCCCAATGCCGCGAAATCGCAAGGACCGGCTGAGGCGCGCAATTCGGCCTTCACTAAGTCATTGCCAGAGATGTCGGAGACGGGCCCCTGGTCCTGCGCCAGCCGGGCATCGCCGGTCGGGCTGTCCGCCGTGGTTCCATTGCCGCAAGCCAACAACGCCAGGAGCAACCCCGCCACCATGATGATTTGCCTGAACATGCTCCCCCTGCTGCCCATGACCTCCCCGGCCGGCCACCTCGCCAGTTGTCGTCAGAAAATGGATATCTGGTATCCGGACGGGCGTCAAGATTCAATCGGCCGGACAGGTTTGCTGGCGAGGCCAAAACTTTCCAGATCCTCTTGATTAGTGGCACGTAGATGGGTCACCCTGCCCGGGAAACCCTGGCAAGCCACCTTGGAAGAAAGGAGAGGGTCATGAGGAAGATAAGCACAATTGTTGCAGCGACTTTGGTATTGGGGCTGTGTGGCATGGCGACTGCCCAGCCAATGCTGGTCCCGACAGACCGGGGTGTCCAGGCCCTGGCCATGGAGTACTACCGGGTGGAAATGGACGTCACCGATGGCGTCGCCAACGCGGACGTCAAGATGGGCTTCCGCAATCACACCAGCCGCCAGTTGGAGGCCACCTTCATCTTCCCACTCCCCGAAGGCGCCACGATTGGTGAGTTTCGCATGGAGATGAACGGCAAATGGGTGGAAGGCAAGGTGCTTGAGAAGAAGGAGGCCGAACGCATCTACACGAGCATCGTCGCGCGCATGAAAGATCCCGGGTTGCTGGAACTGGTGGGCAAAAACTTGTTCCAGGCCAGGGTCTTCCCGGTACCCGCCAATGGGGTCCAGAAGATCGAACTGAGCTTCGCTACATCCTTGCCTCAGGAGGGCGGCAACTTCTCTCTCACATACCCCCTCAAGACGGCGCGCAACTTCTGCAACACCGCCAAAGACTTCACCTTCAGCGTCAAGTTGCACTCTTCGACCCCCTTGAAATCCATCTACTCCCCCTCCCACAAGCTCTCTATCAGTAAGAAGGGCGACAAGGACGCGGTGGTGGGGTACGAACAGCAAGGTGCCACCTTCGCCGAAGATCTCAAGCTCTTCTACTCGGTGGACTACAACGACGTCGGGCTCTCGGTGCTCTCCTACGCCAAACAGGGAGAGCCCGGTTTCTTCATGCTTCTGGCCGCGCCGGGGGCCAAGGACACGGCCGACGAGATCCCCGACAAGAAGCTGCTTTTCATCGTGGATACCTCGGGCAGCATGAACGGAGAGAAGATGGACCGTGTCAAGAGCGCCCTAACCTACGCCATCAAGCGGCTCAAGGAAGGTGACGAGTTCAACATCATCCGGTTTAGCACAGACGTAGAGAGGATGTTCGATGCCGCCCGCAAAGCCAATGCTGACAACAAGCAGGAGGCTCTCAAGTTCGTGGCGGACATGGAGGCTTCCGGGGGCACAGCCATCGACGAAGCGCTGACCTCCGGCACCACGGCCATCACTGACCCGGAGACGCTCATCGTCTTTCTGACGGACGGCGAACCGACCATCGGTGAGACCGACATCAAGAAGATTGCGAGCAACGTGCTGGGGACAAATCGCCTCGGGGCACGCATCTTCCCGTTTGGCGTTGGCGTGGACCTTAATACGGTGCTGCTGGACCAACTGGCCCGCGACCATCGCGGTTCTCCCACCTACCTGTCGCCGGACAAGGATATCGAGACGAGCCTGGCCACCTTCTATGACAAGATCAGCCACCCGGTGCTGTCCAACATCACCCTTTCCATGCCCGGCGCCAAAGTCTTTTCGGTGTTACCCGGCAGCATTCCCGACCTCTTTCGCGGCGAACAACTGGTCATCGTCGGCCGTTACCGGAAACCCGGCGCCACGTTGATTCGCGTCGAGGGCACGTTGGGGGGCAAGAAGAAGACCTACGACTTCGAGACCAAGTTGCCCGAGAACAACCTGGAGAGGGACTTCATCCCTCGCCTGTGGGCCAGGCGGCAGGTCGGTATCCTCCTCGAGCAGATTCGCATCGAGGGGGAGCAGAGGCCGTTGGTCGATGAGGTGACGCAGTTGGCCACCCGTTACGGCATCGTCACTCCGTACACCAGCTACCTCGTCACTGAGCCCGGAGATACCACCGGCCGCGACCCGCGCCCACCTCGGCCTATAGGGCCTCGAGGTGACGAAGAGCAATTCCGCGGCGATGGCGGCACCCGCACCAGTTCCGGCTTTGGCGGTGCGCCCGCGGCGGCGCCGGCAATGGAAGCCGAGGAGTCCATTTCTGACATGGCCGATTTGAAGAAGGAAAGCGGTAGCAAGGCCGTTGAAGTGGCCCGCAAGGTCAAACAAATGAAGAACGCCCAGGTTGCCGGCGAAGACATGAGCAGCGTCCGAGTGGCTGCCGGTAAAACCTTCCGTTGGGAATCTGGCGGCTGGGTCGACGAAGAGGTCGTCGGGGCCAGCGGCAAGCGCGTTCGCATCAAGCCTTACTCCAAGGCCTACTTTGAGCTGGCAGCGGCATCCGATGACCTCGCCCAAATCCTGTCGCTGGGCGAGCGGGTCACCTTCCTCTTCAAGGGCATCGTCATCGAAGTTGCGGAAGATGGCGTTGAGACCCTTCCCGCCACGCTCAAGAAAGTGCTGTAGGGCATAGAGTTCTCGCGGGCTTCCCAGCAGGGACAAGCCCTGCCTACATCGCGGAATTCGGGATTTAGGAAGGCCGCATTGCCAGGATTTTAGTTGGTGTGTTGGTCGTTCTGGGGACCCATTGCGTCCTGACTTCACCGTTGAATGTGTGTCTGATGGAAGGGCCGACGACACTAGATGCGTAGTCTTGCACAAACGCTTGTGCTACGGCCCGTTGTTCTCGACTACTATATCGCCCATGATGTTCACCTCCCCAATGGCATCCTTGAGACCGTTGGCCTTGGACGACGGGAGGCTGGTGTTGTAGTTGATGTAGATGGCGCCGCCGACATGGTTGATTCCGTGGAGGGCTGAGACATCGGCAAGCAGCACGTTCTTGGTCAACTGCAAGACGCCGCCCACTTCCTGGAGAGAGTCGAATCCACTGAGCTGGGTTATCGAGTAGTTGTGAAGGATCTTCAGCGCATCACCCGTGCCCTGCAATGCGGGCGGACCAACCAAGGCCTGGGCGCCTGAATAGCTTACGCGGAACGTACCGTCAACCCAGGTCAGCGAGGAGAGGCCGCTGAAATCGGCCCAGTTGAGTCCGTCGCCGACAGTCACTGTCCCCGTCACGGTTTCCAGGTTGGCCAGGCCTGAATAGTCCTTGAGGTTCGGTGCACTGGCTATGCTGACATCCCCATCGATGAGCGTCACCCACTCCAAACCGGCCAGGGACTCCAGCTTGGGCATGGAGAACAGGTTAAAGCCTCCGATGTACGAGAACGGCGCGAGTCCCTGGAGGGTGGTCAGTGCGTTGAGGTTGACGATGTACAGGTGGTCAACTTCGAGTCCGTCCGGCAGGCCTGACAGGTCCTGCAGGGCAGGCAGGCTCAGAAGCTTGAAATGCCCCCCGTAAGTGAGGCTGTCCAATCCGGCCAGGTTGTTGAACTGTGGATGGTCAGATAAGACCACTTCCGGCACCGTCTGGAGCGCCCCCAGTCCGTGAAAACTCTTGAGGACGGGATTGTCGCTGATGTTCAGCTTCTCGCCAATGATCTCCAGACCGCTTAAACCGGTGAAATCCTCCAACTTGTCAGCGTACGCAACGACGACTGTGCCCCCAACCTCCCTTAGATTATCGAGGCCAACAAGATCAACTAGGGCGCCCGTGTGCGCAACCTGCAGGTTCTCGCCCACGCGTACGAGGTTGGTCAACGCGGAGACCGAAGCCAGACTGTCCGTGTTGTAGAATGAGATACTTCCGGTAACCTCATAGAGGCATTCCATGCCGTCCAGGTTTGCAAGCAGATCCCAGGTCACCTGTATGCTTCCTTTGAAGCGCATGAGGCACTCGGTCTCGCAGAAGGTGGCCAGTTCTTCCGGCGTCCTCACCATCGTCCACCCGTTGCTGGAGAGATCCTTCTCCACCAGGCACAGCTCGCAGTAGTCACCCACCCAGCCGCCATCGCACTGGCAGGTGTAAGCTGCAATGCCGTCAACACACCCTCCATTCACGCACCCGTGGCCAACACACTCGTCGATGTTGTTATCGCACAGCGCACCGTCCCACCCCGCCTCGCAGTCACAGGTGTACAACGCAATGCCGTCAACGCACTCCCCATTCACGCACCCGTGGCCAACGCAATCATCGATGTTGTTGTCGCACAGCGCACCGTCCCACCCGGCCTGGCAGTCACAGGTGTACAACGCAATGCCGTCAACGCACTCACCGTTCACGCACCCGTGGCCAAC
>CALGBT010000091.1 GCA_937884235.1 uncultured Pseudomonadota bacterium | reverse complement strand
GCGCAAGTAGGCGAGGTTCAGTTCATTAAAGAAGAAGGGCGTGAGCAGCATGTTGATATCCATGCTGTCGTTGTTGCCAGAGCCGGGGCCGGCTTCCATGAGGTTGGGGCCGGGCGTGGAGATGTGTGCGCCCTTGGAGCCGACCGGATTGACGATGAAAGAGGCCATAGTTGCGCCGCCGAAAAGCCCGCCGGGTGGGGGGCCCTTGGCAACGAGTCCCAGGCTGTGCCCGATTTCGTGCGTGTTCAGGGCGGCCAGGCCGGTAGCGAGGACATCCATGGTCGTATCGAGGGTCAGCCGGCGGGATTTCTGGGCTGGCGACAACTCATCGGCGGGGATGTCGAAATCGATCACCAATTCGTCGCCAGCCATTTCGCCGATGGGTACCCCTCCCATGGGCGGGAGGATTCCCGCCAGGGCGATTTCAGCCAGGGCGTAGAGGCTGGGGTCGGAGTCGATTGCCTCATAGAAGAAACGCATCAGTGAAGTCGTGAAGCAGCCATAGCCGAATTTGGCGTTGTCTTCGTTGTGAGTGTTGTTGACGTCCACGCTTTCGGACATGCCGACCCATGATTGAGAAAGGTCACCTCCGCCAAAGCCCATCATTGAGAAGGACTTCTCAGTTTCATCGCCCTGGAGATACTGGTATGCGAATGCTGAGGGGTCGGGGGCCAGGGGCTCGCCTTCAATGAAGAAGCGGATGGGCACGGAGCCGGGGGCGGCCTCGCCGGAGGGGGCCAGATGAAACGGGGCGTGGGATTTGGTGCGGATGCGGTGCAGGAGCTGGCGAGCGAGGCATTCGCTGCCGCCTACTGCCTGCTCGCACTCAAATGCAGCAAACTCAGCAGTGGGGTTGTCGGTCCCCAGGCCCACAAGCCACAAGTCTTCGAGGAAGTCGTCGATGCCGTTTTGCTCTGCCAGGGAAGAGACCTCAAACCCTTCACCGGGAACCTCGACAAGGCTGATGGTGTAGTCGTCTCGGTGGTAGACTAGGAGCCACGGGTCTTCCAGGTCAAAGGGATGGAGGAGCGCGGTGCGCGTCGTCGTGGCTATGGTCAGCGATGCCTCATTGGAGGGGACGCCGCAGGGGTCGAAGAGAGTGGCGAAGAGGGTCAGTTCGTCAGCCTCCGGCAGTGTCATTTCCTCGGTGAGGTGAACTGTGTACCTGCCCTGGTCGGCTTGCAGGTCGTCCTGGGCCGCGGCCAGGATCACTTTGTCGCCGTCCGTTGAGTAAGCCAGGGTGACCTGGTCGACGGGGCATCCGCAGGGGCAATCGACCGCAAGGTCAATGACGAAATCCCAGGTGGGGAGCAGGAGATGGAAGGGTTCTTCGGCCCCGGCGTTGTTGATGAACGCAGTGGACCCGTTCATTTCGGCGGGAATGTTGTTTACCGTGATGGCAACGACCGGGGGGGGGCATTGGCACGACCCGAGGTCAGAGAGATCAGCAATGTCGCCACCCGTAGCTGAATCGACGAGGATGTCGGGGCCCGTGTCCTCGGGAAGCAGCGGCAGGTCTGGCTCGGGTGGCAGGTCTGCGAAGTCTGGGCCGAAAGCCTCAGCAGTAACGTCGGGGAGCTGTGCGGCAACGACATCGAGGGCCGACTCGGAATCCATCTGCGAGGTATCTGGTGAGGCTGCGCAACTCAGTGCGAGGCTCACCCAGAACACTAGCATCGGGGGTCGCAGAACCTGCATCGCACGCATGAGTACCTCCACGGCCGCGGGGACGGGTCCACGGTATCGTGCCCGGCGGGGGCGGTCAAGCGGCGGTTGGCAAGTTCGTGCCATCGTGTCCCTTTGCAATCACCCGTCAGATCCAACACAATGGGCGGATACGGGGGTCTCATGCGCGCTTCATACCTGGCTGTTCTGCTCCTGCTCGTTGGCGGTTGCCAGCCGCGCTGGCAGACGTTGATTCCGGGGCAGGAGGAGCGGATTGCTGCTATCGTGGAGCCCGCGGATGGGGAGTTGCGGGCGGATTTCGAATGGCACAACGCCTGGGTTGACGATTCCGGTGTCACTGTTACCTACGGACCACTAGGAGAGCCACCTATTTCCTGCTTTGAGGCTCCTGTCTGCCTTCGTCTGGAGCACCCATCACAGGCCTCTGATGACGATCTCATGGCCGGGGATTTTGCGTTGCGAGTCTGGGCCCGGGGGGAGGGGCAGGCGCTGGTGGCGGATGGGCGGCTGGTGGGCGGAGTGGCCAGGCGCCTGGAGGCCACCGGAGGATTCTGGCGGAATCATCTGGCGTGGGCCCTGGTGCTGTGTGAAGGAGCGTTGGCGCTGCTGCTCCTCGCGGGCCTCGGCGCGTTGTCGTGGCGGCGCGTGCGATGGCGGGGAGTGCTGGCAGTTGCTGGGTTGAGCTGTGCCGCCTGGGCTTTGCGCCTGTTCGCAGCGCCCGTCGGCCCTTTCCACGAAAACCACCACGGCCTCATCAGTGCGCACCACGTCGTTACCGGTGGGCCCCCTGTTCACCATGTGACTTCAGCACATTTTGCGTTGCTGCAGTTGCCGGTGCAGTGGTTTGGGGGAGGTGAGGTCTCTCTTTATGCACTAACGGCGCTGGTCGGGGCATTGGCCGCGCCGTTGTGGGGACTGGTTGCCAGTCGAATCTCTGGGAGTCGGGCCGCGGGCTGGTTGGCCGCGGTGACGTGGGCAGTGACGCCCCTGGCGGTGCGCATGGCCCCGACGGAAACGCCTTTTGTCCTGGCCACGTTACTGCTGCCAGCTGGGGCGCTGGCCCTGTCCTGGGGGCTGGAGCAGCTGCCACAAATCCGTGCATGGCTGGCTCTTGCCCTGGCCACGCTGTTCCTCGCTTTGTTGGCGCAGACTCGCATCATTACCGTTCTCATGCCGCCGGCCGCGGTCCTTCTGGCTGTGGCCATGGTGCCTCGCCTCAGGGGCCGGCAATGGGGGGCACTGGTGATGGTGATCCTGGTGGCCGGGTTGGTGTCGGCTCCGCATGTACTGGACATCTTGCGTGCGGCCGGGGCCAGAGCTGCCGATGCGAAGTATGTTGGGCTCGCCAGTTTGGCTGATTCGCTACTGGGAATGCGCCTGCTGCCTTTCAGGCCCGCGTATGTTGCCCCGACCCTCTTGCCATTGGCGTTGCTGGGTGCGGCCTGGCTCTGGCGCCGAAATGGCTGGCGGGGTATGGTCGCGGCTGGGGCGGGAGGTTGGATGGTGTTGGCCACCGGTCTGGTATCCACCTGTACCAGTCTGCACATGGCCCTGGAGTTGCCGCTGGTTGCTATTCTTGGCGCCTTCTCGGCGGTGGGCATGGTTGCCTTGGGGAGGCTCTTGAGACCGCAGTGGGTGTCGTGGGGGGTCGTAGTGGCTCTGGCTCTGACCTCCTTGTTGCCGTGGTCGGTCTTTACGTTGGCACCTCCTGAGGTCCAGGAGTACCGGTTCATCGCCGACGAGGTTCTGCCGCGGCTGCGGGCTGCAGACACTGCCATCCTTTACGTCGCGCCGGAGACTGAGGAGGGGAGGCAGGTGATTCCGCTGGCCTGGTGGCAGCTCCGTTTGCCTGCTGTTGCGGTGCGAACGTGGGTTGCGGGGGAGGCGATGCCCGACGGCGCGTTCGTCTACCGGGGCCTGTCTGAGGTTCCCCTGCGGGAGGCATGTGACGGTGGCGAGTCGCCCGGGCCAGCGATGGCAGTGGTTGGGCGAGAGGTGGTGGTGCGGAGGATTGTGGCTCCGGAGGATCGGTTCTTGTGTGGTGAGATTCCCCGTTGTGGTTCGTATGAATTGGCACTGATGGAAGTTAACCAGGGAGGTTGAGGATGGATGCACGGAATGTTGAATTGGCGCAGCAGCTTATTTCCTATAGCGTGGAATTGAAGCCGGGTGAGAAAGTCTATATCGAGGTCAAGGGAACTGATGCCCTCGACCTCGGCCGCGCCCTGGTCAAGGCTGCCACCGAAGCTGGTGGCGTGCCTTTCTGGTACTACAACGACGAAGACATCAGTCGCCATTTCGTGCTCAATGCGGGCGAAGAGCAGTTCAAGGCGTGGGGGGAGTTCCATCGGCGGATCATGCAGGATGTCGATGCCTACATCGCGGTGCGGGGCAGCAACAATACGTTTGACCACAGCGATGCCAGTGACGAGCGGCAGCAGTGGTTTGCCAAGGCCTACTGGGAGCGAGTCCACTCTGTACGCGTGAAAGAGAAGAAGTGGTGTGTGTTGCGCTATCCCAATCCGGCCATGGCGCTGCTGGCGCAAGAGGCAACTGAGCCTTTCGCTGACTTCTACTACAAGGTGTGCACTCTAGACTACGCCCGCATGTCCACGGCCATGGACCCGCTCGTTGAGTTGATGCAGGGCACCGACCGGGTGGATATCAAGGGGCCGGGAACCGATATCTCCTTCAGCA
This sequence comes from uncultured Pseudomonadota bacterium, assembly GCA_937884235.1. Classification (GTDB taxonomy): domain Bacteria; phylum Myxococcota_A; class UBA9042; order CAIXZC01; family CAIXZC01; genus CALGBT01. The sequence goes on along the minus strand of CALGBT010000091.1, from coordinate 727 downwards.
TCAGGGGAATCGGTGCCGTGAAGTGCGACGGCAAGCGCAATATTCCGGATGGCGAGGTCTACTCCTGTCCGGTGCGGGATTCGGCCAATGGGGTTATCACCTACAATGCCGGCACGCTCTATTCTGGGGCGCTGTTTCGGGACCTGCGCTTTGAGGTCAAGAACGGTCGTATCGAGAAGGCCTCTTGCATGGGTGACCAGAACAAGTTGGAACGGATCCTCGATACCGACGAGGGGGCTCGCTACTTCGGAGAGTTCGCCATTGGCCTGAATCCGTATATCACCAAGCCGATGCTTGACATCCTCTTCGATGAGAAGATCGACGGCTCCTTCCATCTGACACCAGGACAGGCCTATGACACCACGGACAATGGCAATAAGTCGGCGGTGCACTGGGATATTGTGAGCATCCAGACCAAAGAGTGGGGTGGGGGCGAAATCTACTTTGACGGTCGCCTGGTGAGAAAGGACGGCCGTTTCGTCGTGCCGGAGTTGCTCGGTCTCAACCCGGAAAACCTGGCCTGATCCCCACTCCCGGTCGCCAGCGCTGAGAAAACGCTCCCGCGGTCATCCCGAACGGTGCGCAGCACCGGTGGGACGTCTAGGCACCGGATGTGACGCACCACCCACGCCCCGTCATCCCGCGGCCGCCGAAGGCGGCGAGGGACCTCTGGGCACCGGATGTGACGCACCACCCACGCCCCGTCATCCCGCGGCCGCCGAAGGCG
>CALGBT010000090.1 GCA_937884235.1 uncultured Pseudomonadota bacterium | reverse complement strand
CGGCGCTGCGGGTGCTGGGGCCTGATGCCAGTGCGGTGGTTGCGGAGGTGGTGCCTGCCGTGGTCGTTTGGAATCGAGGTCCATTGGCCCATCTGGCCGGGGCCCCGTTGGAAGACCCGCGGGTAGAAGTCGTTGAGAGTGATGTGGGCACCTTGCTGCGGCAGGGCGAGAGTGTCTATGATGCCATCCTCTTGGACGTAGACAATGGGCCCAAAGCGCTGACGCGGGCGGGCAACGGGTGGCTCTATTCGCCAGCCGGTCTGGAGGCAGCCTATGCTGCGCTGATGCCTGGCGGAGTGCTGGCGGTCTGGTCGGCCTGGCCCGATCGGTCTTTCACATCCAGACTCGGCCGGGCCGGGTTTCTGGTGGAAGAGGTTGCGGTTCGTTCGCGGGGGGCCCGGGGCGGCCGCAAACACCACATCTGGCTGGCCATCAGGAAGGCCTGAGGGCCGGAGGGGTGGCGAGGGGCAAACGCCCCACCCTTGACAAGTCAGACCAGTCTGACTAGAATTGCCTCGTCAGGAGGCATTGCCATGGTCACGACCTACAGCACATACGAAGCCAAAGCCCGATTCAGTGAAGTGCTGCGGAAGGTTCGCAAGGGACAACGCATCCGGATCACTCATCATGGCAAAGAAGTGGCGGAAATTGGCCCCATATCCGCTGGTGACGAGGGGTTGGAGCGACGACTCAAGGAGTTGGAGGAGAGTGGCCGGCTGCATCGCCATCGTCACGTTGTGGGCAGTTGGGGTGCGTTGGCTCGCAGTGAAGGAGCGCTGTCCCGTTTCCTGGAGGAGCGGGAATGAAGGTTGCGTATGTTGATACTTCCTGTCTCGTCGCCATCGCTTTTGGAGAGAAGGGCTCGCGGGATCTGGCCAGGAAGCTGCAGGGTTTTGACCGCCTTCTTTCATCCAACCTCCTGGAAGCCGAATTGTCCGCTGCTCTGGCCAGGGAAGAGGCGGACGCCGATCCGGGCGGCCTCCTCTCCAATCTGGACTGGCTCTTCCCCGACCGCCCCCTGACATCAGAATACAGCAGGGTCCTGGCGGCCGGCTACGTGCGCGGCGCTGACCTCTGGCATCTGGCGTGTGCGCTTTATGTCGCGCCTAAGCCTGAGGAGTTGTATTTCCTGACCCTTGATAAGCGGCAGCAGAAGATCGCGGAAAGCATCGGCTTTCGAGGCTAGGGAATCTCACTTCACCAGTATCAGTTCATCCACCACCACATCCTCGGGCAGCTGCACCACCTTTGCCGTCAGGCTGGTCTTGGTGATGTCCAGCAAAACGTAGTGGTAGAAGGCCCCGGACATGATATGGAAAGGGGCGAGGTCCGGGGGTACCGGACCGATGTAGTCCGAGAGCGGTGCGCCGCCGCCGCCCGCCACCATGTAATGGATGCCATCAACAAGGAAGTGCTCGTAGGCGTGATCGTGGCCGTTGAAGACTATGTCGACACCGTAGGCGTGAAAGAGCGGGTCGATGGTCTCGAGCCCTGGGGACCACGGCGGGTGGCCCATGTAGGAGTAGTAGGGTTCGTGGAAGGAGACAAAGAGCCAGGGCTTCGCTTGCAGTGAGGCGAGGGTGTCTTCCAGCCAGCCGAGGGCTTCGTCGGTGGTGAAATCGGTGCTGTAGGTGTCCAGCACGACCAGCCCGACGAGCCCCAGATTCAACCAGTAACTGCCGCCACTGCGGTAGCGATTGTCGGTTTGGAACCAGGTCTCCAGGTAGGGCCGCCCTTTGCCGCCTTCAATGGCATCGTGGTTGCCGTAGACCGGGAGCCAGAAGGCCGACTCCAGGATCTCTTCTTCGATCTTGCTCCACTCCTCCCACTCCCACCAGTGGACGCCGATGTCGATCATGTCCCCGGTGACGAGCACCGCGTCGGGTTGCTGCTCGACAACCGCATCGACCACCATCTGATGGGGCTCCTGCTGAGAGCGAGTGTCTCCGTACACCGCCAGCCGCAGATTGGGGGCGAGGTGCGGTCTCGTGAGTGTCTGCTGCCACTCGGGTCCTTTGGTAATCTGGATCTCTGCGGTGGCGACCTCCGGGAGCAGTGGAATGAAAGTGCGGTGTTGATAGCCGGGGGGGGATTGACCGGGGCCTCCCAGCCAGAAGATCTGTGGCGGTTCCGGTGCCGATGTCACGACGGAGCCGCCGCCATCCCAGGAGATTGTGTACTCGAGGGAGACGTTGATGTCAGTCTCAGCCAGGACCCAGAAACCCTCGTCGTCGGGCCATTGTAGCCGGGGTCGGTGGATGAAGACGGGAATGTCGCAACCGGTCTCTCCACAGGTGGCCACGACTTGTGAGTTGGGTGCGCCGCCTGCGAAATCCCAATCTTGAGTGACAAAGCTCGGCTCGAGATTGTCGGGCCAACCCATGAGGAACTTGTACTCGACTGCCTGCCCGTCCTGCAAATAGAGGTCGGCCTGCCAGAGGGTCCCAGCACTGTTCAAGGTCAGTGGCAGCGCCCCCTCCGCCGGGCTGGCAGCCCAGCCGTTGAAGGAGCCGGTGAGCCAGACGAAGTCCTGCACCACGGGGTAGGTGGGTTCGATGAAGAAGTGGATGGGGCAGGCGGGGATGGGGGCCACTTCGCAAGGCGGTTCGGGGATCTCCTCCCCGCTGACATCCAGGGTTTCCATGGCAGTATCAAAGACCTCCGGCGGCAAGAACCCATCAGCCGCGATGTCGTTGAGTTCCACGAGCTCAACCATGTCCGGCAGCGCAGTCTCTTCGGGGGAGATGTCCGTGAGGTCCGGTTCAGTGAGTTCCTGAAAGACGCTGTCCAGCAGATCTGGCGCGGCCGGCAAGTCGACCATTGTGTCAGCAATGTCCGTCAGGCCCGGCAGGGCGTCAAGCAGGTCGATAACTTCTAC
>CALGBT010000089.1 GCA_937884235.1 uncultured Pseudomonadota bacterium | reverse complement strand
ACGCTGCACCTCACCATCAGCCACAAGGTCATCGTAGATTCTCTCTGCCGCGATGCCGTCGACTTCCATGGCTGCGACTTTCGCCAGTTCCTCAGAGATTATCTCCTGAAGCACCTCCATGGAAACCACTTCAGGAGTCTTCCGTCCGTTGACAGTTAAGGAAGGCACGGCAACTATCCCCACCCGGGCCGCAATGTCGCGATCGGCATCGAGGTGCTGCCGGCAAGCACCCGAGAGCATGTCTCGCCGAAAGCGCACGGGGTCCATTCCGACGTCCTTGGCTATGCTGACGAAGAAGGACTCGTTCCGCGGCTCACTGCCAGCCTCCCTAAAGCGCTGTCGGTACTCCCAGAAGCGGTCCTGCCGAATTGCGGCACACGCTGCCTGTGCTGCCCATTCGTCCGCCTCGGACTGGGGTGCAGGATGGCTCTTCCAAACCAACCGGACGCGCTCCCCATATAACCTGATAATTTCATCGAGAACTCCGACCTGTTGGCGGCAAAGAGCACAGTCAATGGAGGACCAGAGGACCAAGGTAATCGCTGCCGTGCGGGGCCCCAGTTGAGGCTCCATGCCGCTCAAGGAGACTCGCCATACGGTTTCTGTGTCAAACTGCGGGACCTCTGCTACGGCATCTGCGGGCGGCTCCACGTTTCGCTCCACCCTTGCGGGAGCAACCTTGATTGCCGCAACTGATGGAGGCGCCATGGCGGCCAGCTGCAAGGCAACCTCTGCGGCTACGCGGGTAGATATCTCCTCTCGCATCTGCTCCGCTAGTCGAGCCTCGATGCTGGCAGCCATGGGCGCCAGATCGGCTTCCTGCGGCTCTGTCCCCTCGCACTGAGCGGTGGATGGAGTTGCTACGACAACAGGTGCAGGAGGCTCGGGGACACTCTCTTCAGGGGGAAGGGCACGAGCACATGCGAAGGTCAGAAGCAGCAAGACTGCAATGCATTTGTGAGGTTTCGCCATTCGTGTTTGCCGCCTCCGTCGCCGTCTGTGATTATAGAGCCTCTTCTTCCTGTTGCAACAACCCTGCCTCGCTGATAGAATGGCCACCGAAGAAAAGGATACAGGGGCAATGGATAATCAGGTTCCGATACTAGACACCAAAGGGGTGGTCAGGGTCGAGTCACTGCCCGGGTTTCTTGAGGTTCTCGATGCCGTGATCGAGGGGCAGTGGTTGATGGTCGCACCACGCATGACTCTTCGGTTGCAGCAGGACTTTGAGTTCAAGGTCTGCTTCGCCAATGAGGAAGAGGCCGTCACTGCCATCGGTACTCCCTTCTACTGGCGCGGTCCATTTGTGGGTATGAAGGTTCGCCCTGCAAGTTCCGCTGACCTCAATCGGGCCCGACAGATGAGCCAGAGATTGCTCTCGCGCGTCGAAAATGCCCGAGCAGCCGATGTGCAAGGTGGGCTCGCCACCGGCGGCAAGACGCATACCTCCTACGCCATGGTAGATTCGCAGCCGGAGCCCCTCTTTCCCGGGCGAACTCCCCCGCCGGTGACACCGACGATAGCAGCCAGTGATGCAACTCCTGAAGTACTATCGTCACCCGTTGTCATCGAGGCGGAGGTGGCGCCCTCAGTTGAAGCTGGCGCCGAGCCGGAGTTTGGCCTACCGCCGGCCGTTATCGAACCTGATCAGGCTCCGGAATCGCAAGAGCCCACCGCAGAGGACCAGGCAGTGGAGTCGGAAGACCCCCCCCCGGAGGAGCAAACGGCTCAGGCAGGGGAAGCTGTCGCTGAGGACCAGGTGATTGCGGACGTGCCGGCACTCGTCCTGCCTGACGGCGAATTTGTGCCCGTGGTTCCGCCCCCCATGAGTGCGCCGCCCGATGCCTCGCCTGAGGCCAGCGATGCCCTGGACTATACTGAGACCGAATACATCGATCTTGACGGTGCCGCCGCGCCTATTCTGCCCGATGCTCCCCCGCCGGCTGAGGGAGCCACCGTCGCCGAGCCGTCTGTTGCGGAGGCAGTAGGGGAACCAGAGGCACTCGCTGCCCCCCCCGCCAGCGTACCACCGGCAGCCCAGACTAGTGCTCCCCGCCCGGCCGCACCCGGGCGAGCTGCGGCGGCGGCTGGAGCCCGGGATATGGACTCCCCTATCCCGGAATTGCGCGGAACCACTTCCGGTGGTTTTGTGGACAAGGACCTGCTGCTGACTTTCCCTGACAAGAGCAAGGGCCTTTCGCTCTCCGAGTCTCCGACCCTCTATCGGCTACTCTCAGTCCTGGCGGCCTTCGAAGTCGGCGGACAACTGACTCTTCAGCAGGGTGAGCAAGCAGCCACTCTCTTTCTCAGGAGCGGGACCCTGCTTGGCCTCGACCCCTTGGGGGCCAGTTTTGACCAGATGTTTGGTGACCACCTGCTGGCTGAAAAGGCCATCGAGCAGGGACCCCTCGACGAAGCTGTGGCACACTCTCTGGCATTTGATAAGACCTTACCTGTCGCTCTCTATGAGAAGCGGTCCATCGGAATGGACGTAATGGGTAGCGTCTTACGTGAACTCAAACAGAAGATCCTCTTTGAGTTGCTGAGCAACCCCAAGCCCATCGCCTTTCATTTCGTCGCGCGCCGCAAGTTCGGCCGCAAGTTTGACCCCATGCGAGTTCACCTGGCCGGGGCTCTTGTTGAGTACGTCCGAACCATTCTCTCCAGGAAGTACCTGGCTGATCTTGAGCCACTGCTGGTAGACTACAAGTTCAAATACGCCCAGGTGCGGAACAACGCGGTCATCTCTATCGACGTGTTGAACCTCGACGACAAGCAGCGCCACGCGCTGAAGTATGTCTTGCACGGTCCCAATCGCCTTAACGAAGCATACTCGCTCTGTTTGCTCACCAGGCACGGGACTGGCCGGCTGGTCATGCTCCTGCACCATTTCGGCCTCATTGACTGGCTCGACTCGCCCGGTGAGGTATTGGGTCAGGAGACCATTGAAGACCGGCTGAAGGTCGTCCAGCGTCAGCTGCAAGCGGGTGACCACTTTAAGCGGCTCGAGGTTCACTGGGGAGCGCACCCGCGGAAGATCCAGGTGGCCTACCAGAGATACCTTGCGAAGTATGCGCCGGGGACAGCGCTCGCGCGCCATTCAGCCGAGGCAGGCCAACTGTGCGCGGAAATAGTGGCGCTGGTAAAGGAATCCCACGATTTCCTTGAAGTGAAGCAGCAGCGCCGCGAGTATCGCCTGGAAAAGCAAGGGGATCAGCGAGTGCGTCGAGCCGCTGAGTTCCTGGTGAAGCAAGCTGATCTCGTTGCCTTCCGTGGCGACTGGCAGGAAGCTTTTGACCTGCTGGAGGCAGCCATCGATATGTGGGCTCACCCATCCTTCGTCAGCAAGCACCAGCAATGGACTGCCGACCGCAAGCGCTGAGTTCTACTTCCGCATCAGCACCCTACCCTTTGGTGACTCCGCCACTGCGCCCCAATTTGCCAATGCGTACCCAGGGGGCGCTACCGGATTCTGCATCACCAGGAGGTCGGCCCCAGATTCATCGTAGATTTGCTCTACGGCCATTCCATAACGGGGGTCATGGCGGTGCAAGTAGAGGAAGTGGAGGCGCGTCCCCA
>CALGBT010000088.1 GCA_937884235.1 uncultured Pseudomonadota bacterium | reverse complement strand
GCAAAGCATTGTTCTTGTCGTAGGGCAGCGTCAGGACATCTGCCAGCGCGGCGAAATCCGTCAAGTCTGTGCTGTAGACCGCGTTAAAGGCTGCGATATCCTCACCGTAGCGCTCCGTCATCAGCGCCACGAAGGCCTCTTTGCCCGGAGTGTCGGCGGCTTCGTCGATGAAATCGTCGGCGAGTGTCCAGGTTCCGGAGATGATGAAGTAGTCCTTGCCCCACCAGCGCAATTCGTTGTCTGAGTAGTAGCCGATGTTCCACGGGTCGGAGGCCTGGTTGGCATTGATGGACTTCTGCGCGTAGGCCAGGCAGGCGTTGGGGAAGTCGGGATGGAAGACGTCGGGGAAGTTGCCCTTGCTCACTGCCGGGATGGGTTGGCCGGCAAGGGCTGTCTGTACACTGCCGGCAAAGCCAAGGGATACGGAGTAGGCGATGCCGTGGCCAGACAGGTTGCCGTAGCCACCGCTCCAGCCGCCCACGGTGTTGAAGCCGTGGGCCAGCATGGCAGTCATGTGTTCCGCCAGGCGGGCGGCGCTGACTTCCCCCCAACTTTGGTATTCAGCTGCCCACTTCGACCATTGTGCCAGCTTGCCGGGAGCGTAGCCCAGGGCAGGGGCATCGAGGCTGCCGGTGCTCACCGCCTGGATTCCCAGGCTGAAGAAGGCGTGGCCAGCGGGGTCCACCATCCACAGGCGACCCGAGGTCTGAGTGACGGCGAAGTAGCCGCTGCCCTCGGTCAACTTCAGGTCGGCGTAGCCACCCCAGTCGGTGCGCTCGACGGCGAGGGCGGGGACTGGGGCTGGTGGCTCCGCAACCTCCTCTTCGAAGGCATCCTCGAGAACCTCTTCCCCCTGCAAATCGACTGTCTCCGGAGCAATCTCTCCGGCACTATCGGTCAGGTCGGGAGCGTCAACGGGGACGGAATCGGGGGCGACCTCGACCATTTCGCGAATCTCTAATGCGACAATATCCGGAAGGTCCGCCGCACCGCTGGCATCGTCAATGGCAACCAGATCCTGCCCAACCACTTGTCCCGGCCCGGTGCTGTCAGAGCATCTTGTCAGCAGCAGAGCGAGCAGCAGGAGGGTCGGGATTCTCATGCGCCAGGGTCCTTGCTGGCAGGCTTGCGGAAGTAGGAGGCAACGATGGCCAGGAAGAGCACGGCGAAGACCACTCCCAGCGAGTACTCGGTGGCGATATGGAGGCCCCAGATGGCCAACAGCATCTTGACGCCGATGAAGGTCAGCACCGCCGAGAGGCCGAGTTGCAGGTAGTGGAAACGGTCCATGACGCCGGCGAGCAGGAAGTAGAGTGCCCGCAAACCAAGGATGGCGAAGATATTGGAGGTCATGATGATAAAGGCATCCTGGGTGATGCCGAAAACTGCTGGAATGGAATCGACGGCGAAGATGACATCAGAGAACTCAATGGTGACGAGCACGATGAGCATGGGCGTTGCCAGCCATTTCCCGTGTTCCTTGATGAAGAATTTCTGGCCGTGAAATTCGTGGGTGATGGGAAAGAAGCGCTTGGCGAGCTTGACGGCAATATTGTTCTCGGGGTCAACGCCGGGCCCATGATCAAAGGCCAGCTTGATGCCAGTGTAGACCAAGAAGGCGCCAAAGATGTAAAGCAGCCAGTCAAAGCGGGCGACGAGTGCCGCGCCGGCGATGATCATGATGGTACGCAGGACAATGGCGCCAAAGACACCCCAGAAGAGCACTCGGTGCTGGTAGCGGGGTTCGACCTTGAAGAAGCGAAAGATGATCAGGAAGACGAAGAGATTGTCTATCGAGAGAGACTTCTCAATGACATAGCCAGTGAAATACTCCAGAGCCTGTTGCTGCCCCAGCAGCCACCAGATGCCGGCGCCAAAGAGCAGTGACAGAGCGACCCAGACGATACTCCAGGCACCTGCTTCCTTGATGGATACTGCGTGCGCCCGACGATTGAAAACGGCCAGATCGAGCCCTAGCAAGACAATCACAATGGCCCAGAATACCGCCCACAACTCAAGGTGTTGCGCATCGAACACGGGTGCCACCTCCGATTCGCGAAGCTAACAGATCGGGGGCGACGAGGGAATCCTTTTCGGTGGAGGTGCGGGATGGTGGATTGTTCCAGTGCGTCCAGAGAGAATTCCTTACGCCCATCCATGGGTCGCAAGTCGCCCGAGGTGAGGTGCTGCCACTGGCAGGTCGAGGGCGGTGGCATAGCGATTGAGCATGACGGTAGTGGTGGCGGTCCAGGTCAACTCCACGATTTGTGGCTCGGTGAAGTGCCGGGACAGTTCTTCCTGGAGCTCGGCGGGAACTGCGCCGGGTCCCTGGGCAACTGCGTCCGTCCAGGCGATAAGGCTCAGATCTCGAGGGGCGGTGAAGGCGGCATCGGGAGAAGCTTCGCCGCGCAGCGCCCTGCATTCGGCGGCGGAGAGCCCACTGTCCAGGGCGACGACCGTGTGGGTCTGCGTGCAGTACTGGCACTCAAGTTTGGCTGAGGCCCGCAGAATGACGATCTCCTTGGTGCGGCCGTCGACGGCGTCCGAGGGGCCGAGGGAGCGCATGATGAACGGTATTGCCACGAGCGCCAGTTCGGGCACCTGCGCTGCACTTGCAGGAATGGGGCCGGGAAAGCCGTTGGCATAAAAGGGCTTCAGGGAGTCGGCAACGTCTTCTGCCTCGTAAAGTTTCACTCTGGCCATGTTCTGGATCCTCCATTGTCTGCAAATAGAAACGAGGCTACTCTGAGGAATTCGATATTGCAAATCGAAAAGGTTGCAATTGGCGTGTCTTGGCGGTCCTCGCCACCCAGAGTCGGGTTGGAAGAGGCGGTTGCCGTTGGTGGGGGGTGACGCGGTGTTGGTTGAGGCGGCGGTTGACGGGGTGTTTGTAATCGGAATGGGATCAATTAATCCGGCCCTGAAGGACCGGGCTGGGTACTTGTGCCCCCTGGCGGGGGCTGCGGCCGACATGGCGAATCTGCCTTGACATGCTTGAGGAGAATCTCGCCCCACCCGCAGGCCCGCAGGGCCTAAGTACCCAGCGAAGGCCTTCAGGCCTGGACCCGATCTAGCCCAAATTCCGCCAACAAACACAACGTCAAACCTCGTCCCCGC
>CALGBT010000087.1 GCA_937884235.1 uncultured Pseudomonadota bacterium | reverse complement strand
GTGCCGGCCGGTTCTCCCACGGGAGAACGCGCGTGCTTGCTGAGGATGGTGTGGGTGGTGCGAACGGCGCCCACAGCTCGCTGCGCTGCCGCCGTGCGTTCTCCGATTGCCGAGTAGGCTGGGCGATGGGTGGTGCGTGGTGGGCGTTGATGATGTTGCGACGTCGTCCCTAATCCGCCTGACAATCCGCCAACTGCCCGGCGCAGGTCCCGGCCGTCGCCTGCAGGAAACACGGCACATCCAAGTTCTGCCCGCAGACCCCGACGATGCACAGCGCCAGGCTGCTGAAGAGCCCCTGGGATGTTGGCGAGGCGTTTTCGAAGCACTGCGTAATGCACTGCTCCGAGAAGTTGCAGCCCGTGGCGCAGATGAGGATGTCGGCGCAGGTGTAGGTATTTTCGACGCAGACGTTGTTCTGGCAGATGTTACCATCGGGGCAGTCGGCGTCGATCTGGCAGCAGCCGGCGATTGTTTCGTTGCTGCAATCGGGACTCCCTTCGACGAGCGTGCACGAATCGGCTGTGCAGGGATTGTCATCATCGCATTCTGCATCTTCGAGACATTTGTATTCGCAACTTGAGGTGGCCTTGTTGCAGCTCATCCAGCCGTTGTCACCGCAGGGGCACTCGATGTCTCCCTGGCAGCAGTCAGGGAGCGAGAGGTCCAATCCGTAGGCGCACTCGTAGCCGTCGGTTCCCTGGACACAGGTCTCAACCGAGCACGGGTTGTCGTCGTCGCACTCGTCGTCGAAGCCATTACATGGCCCCTTCACTTTGACCGCAAGGCAAGCAGTCGCCTCGCAGTTGAGGAGCGGCTCGCCGCCCTCAGTGACCCGGCAGCACAAGTTGTGCATTCCCGGCGGTAATAGAGGGAAGGTCACCCACGCATCCTCCACAGTTGCGGCTACGGGAGTGCCGTCCACTAGACAAGCCAGACTCCAGCCATCGGCTGGCCAGGCAATACCTTCAACTGTGTAGCTATAGGGACCTTCCGGTGGGGGGCCAGGGTCTTCTTGTACCCACTCAAGCACCGGCGGCAGGTTGGGATCACAACTCCCGTCCTTGCAGTAGGTTCCAACGCCGCACTCACCACAGCTCCCGCCGCAGCCATCATCACCACAATTCTGCCCAACACAGTCGGGCTGGCAGAGACACTGGCCTGTCTCGCAGTTGAACCCATCGCCGCATTCGCCACAACTCCCGTCGCAGCCATCGTCCCCGCAGACCTTGCCATCGCAATCTGGCAAGCACGGGTCCTCTTCACAGAACTCCCCGGCGCAGTGGAATCCCTCTTCGCACTCCCCGCAGGACCCGCCGCAGTCGTCTGTCCCGCACTCCTTGCCAATGCAGTCGGGCACGCAGACCTCTTCGACGCAGGTGCCAGCTTCGCAGGCGAAGCCGTCTTTGCACTTGCCGCAGTCGCAGTCGTCTGCGGGTCCGGCGAGTCCGCATTCCAGGTCCTTGCACAGTTCGTCGCAGTCAACGGTGCAGTGGCCCTCTACGCACGGGCCGAGGGTGCAATTCCCGCACTCTCCGCCGCAGCCGTCGTCCCCACATTCGACGCCGGCGCAAGCTGGCACACACAGTACGCAAGCCCCGGCCTCACAGACATGGCCGAGGCCGCAGTCGCCGCAGCTGCCTCCGCAGCCGTCGCTGCCGCAGACTACGCCATCGCACTGGGGGGTGCAGGTGCAGGAGCCGTAGCTGGTACAGGTTTCCTCAGCAGCGCATGCGCCGCAGGAGCCTCCGCAGCCGTCATCGCCACAGGTCTTGCCCAGGCAGTCGGGTTCGCAGGCGATGTCGTTGGTGGCCACGTCGGGCCCGGCAGTTGTCACGTCCTTGCTGCCCGCGCTGCTGCAGCTTGCCACCATCATCGATGCTGCCAGTAGTAGTCCGCGAAAGCTGTTCCGTCGCATGGCAGGGCTCCTCAGGTTGTGCGCATGTCAGTGCGTCCGATGTTTGGTAAGTATCGCAATGGGGTGGTGCGGCGTCAAGACAACACAACGTCGCGACGTCATCTCCGACACACAACA
>CALGBT010000086.1 GCA_937884235.1 uncultured Pseudomonadota bacterium | reverse complement strand
AACCGCCAGGCGGGCGGCCGAAACGGCTTTAGAGCAGGGGGCTACACTAGACCCATAGCGCATCGACCCCGAGAGATCGAGGAGCAGGTATACGTTGGCGTGGGTATCTTTGGCAAACTGGCGAACGTAGAACTTGTCAGAACGGGCGTAGACTTTCCAGTTGAGCCGCCGGATATCATCACCCGGCGAGTACTCCTTGTGGTCCGAGAACTCTACGCTGACACCCGGCTGAGCGCTTCGATGGACGCCAGTCAGGCGTCCGTCCACAGTTCGTGAGAAGAGAAACCTCAGCGCTGTGAGGCGGCTTTCAACGTCAGGTGTCAGTAGCCGCGCCGGAACGGTCGGGCCAGGTAGTTCCTCAACCGACATTCTTGACCAGTTCCCTGATAAGTTCCTCTTCCTGGACCCTCTGACTCTCGGCCCTGAAGTTCAGTACCAGGCGGTGCTTGAGTACTGGGGAAGCCATTTCCACTACATCCTTGACTCGGGGAGCTGGTTCACCGGCCAGCAGTGCCCGGGCCTTGGCGGCAATCAGCAGGTTCTGGGCGGCCCGCGGTCCCGCTCCCCAGGAGACAAATTCGTTGACCATGCTCGGGGCCTCGGGGCCGGGGCGTGTCGACCGTACCAATCGCACCACGAATTGTACCACGTGGTCAGCCACCGGTACTTGCTCCACCAGCCCCTGGGCTTCGAGGAGTTGCGCACGCGTGATGGCCGCTGGCAACGGCTTTCCAACGTAGCGTGGCAGCGTGACTACCGCGGCTTCTTCCTCCTGGCTCGGGTAGTGCATGGTGATGCCCAGCATGAATCTGTCCAGCAGTGCCTCCGGAAGCGAATAGGTACCCTCCTGCTCAATGGGATTTTGCGTTGCGAGGACGTGAAACGGGGGTTCCAACAGATAGGTCTTTCCCATGGCCGTCACCTGATGCTCTTGCATTGCCTGGAGCAGTGCCCCCTGGGTCTTGGGTGGCGTCCGATTCACTTCGTCGGCCAGCAGCAGGTTGGTGAAGATCGGCCCTTTGACGAAGGTGAAGGCGCGTCGCCCGGTGGCCCGGTCTTCTTCGATCACTTCAGTACCGGTAATGTCCGAAGGCATCAGGTCGGGAGTGAACTGTACCCTCGAGAACTGCAAGGCCATGGCTTCGGCAACTGATTTAACCAACAACGTCTTGGCTAGACCAGGGACCCCTGTGATGAGGCAGTGCCCCCCCGAAAGCAGCGCGATCAGCAGCAGATCCAACGTTTCTTCCTGGCCGACGATGCGTCGGTGTAGGTGTTCCTTCAGGCGTTGGCTCAAGCCGTGGATGACAGTGAGCAGTTGTACGTTTTCCTGTTCGGTCATGGAGTGCTCTCCTTCCTGAGGTCCGGTAGTTGCACCGGACCGTTCGCCATCAAAGCTTCGGTCTGCTCGGCAAATGGGTTGAGCAACCAGGCATCCTGACTGGCCTGTCGGGCTTGCTCGTGGTCTCCCGTCGCCCTGTATAGCAGGGCTGCGGCGTACTGCACTCTGGCATCACGGGGATGACGTTCGAGGGTCTCCTCGATGAGCTGCTGTGCTTCCGGTAAGCGTCCTTCTTCAATCAGCAGTCGGACGGTTCGCCAGGCTAATTCTGGAGTTGGCTGAAGCTCAGGGGGGACCCGGTTGTACATCTGCAGGGCAGCTAGACGGTGGCCTCGCCCCCATAGAAGATCCCCCAGCAGGACGGTGCGTCTTGCCGTTTTCACCGCGCGCCGACCCTTCTCTGAGAGGAAGCGCGTGCCGCTGCTGTAGAGAAACGAGGGCAGGTATGAGCGCGACGCCATGGTCGTCCATCGCTTTCGCATGCGAGCATTGAAACTGGCCGGCGTGAGGCCGGAGACTTCGCGTAGCCCCTGGGTCCAGGTGGAACCCGGTTTGGCGAGGGCGGCAAAGAGGCTGGCCACGGCGTTGCCCTTCCCTTTGTGCTGCAGCACAAGAGCTCCGGCCAGCGCCTGCAGGAAGGCCAGTCGGGCCCGCAGGGGGTCGCTGAGGTTCCAGTAAGGTGCGTCCAATTCCTCGTCACTGAGCAGCAGTTTCTGCTCCTTGGCGGCAAAGAGCAGGGCCCGCTCCATGGGGGCGAAGGTGCGTAGACGTCCATATGGCCCCCACTCTTCCAGCAAGGTGGCGATACCCTCTTCCAGGTAGTGCGGGAGTTTGCCAGGGATGCTCCGTTGGACGGCGTCGTGGACGGCTTCGTGGGAGAGCACGATGTGCCAGGGGTATCCGTTGGGAAACGCCCCCGGAGAGAGGAGGAAGATGCGGCCATAGAGAGTCGTGGCAACCGTTCCGCTGGCTTCCAGCCGCGCCGCTGGGATACCGGCTACTCGAGAGAGGGCATCAAGACTGGAAAGGAAGGTGACCTGGGCGGTAGGAAGAAAAGCGAGACCAACGTGTTCCCGGGTGGCCCTCACCATGGACGAGGCGTAGATGCAGATGCGGTCCCCCCAGGCAACCTGTTCCGCCGGCACTCGGAGGCGAAGCTCTTTACAGGGTATCTCCCGGGTTGCTGCAAGGACCGCCCGCCAGGAGACAGCCGTGTCGAGCAGCCACTCACCACGGCGCCGAATCTCCTGGTCCTCAGTGTCTGCAGCGAGTCGGGCGTGGCTCTCTACAGCGTCCAGATCACCGCTCAGCAATGCCTTGCAGCTATCAACTAGCGGCCCCAGATTTGCCTGGTGCTCACTCTTCAGCTTCTCCAGGGTCTCGATATCACCACTCGCAAAGGCCTGGTCGACACTGGCCAACTCGGGGGAGAGCACACCCCGGTCCTGGGCAAGCGCCCTGTTGGATGCTGAAACTGCGAGCAGCGCCACCGTTATGGCGAGAGCTGCTCGAAGTAGCTGCCGATTACCTGCTCCCATCCGTCGTCTTCTCCAAGGGAGGCGCTCATGCGCAGATACTGCTCCAGGCGCTCCCGTGAAACCACTTCTTCCTTACCTGCCAATTCCTGCGGCGGTTGGCTGCCACCGGCTGAGAGTGCGCTAGCGGTGCGGGCGTTACGAGATGCGTTCTCCAAACTGTCCAGGAGTCTGGTCAGATTGTCGTCCATGAAGATCGATTGCCGGTGGGCGTCCTCCAACATCAACTCTCCCAACCGTGTCCGGGCCTGGCTGCCGGCATCGATGGTTCGATCGAGGAGAGGGCCGAATTTGCCAAAGAAGATAGGAAAGAGCTTGTTGAGTCCGCTCACCTTCTCTCTCACGGAGGTTAATTCCACACCCAGCTTGTCCATGCGAGCTATGACTGACTCAAGATTTTCTGAGCGCAAGCTCTTGAGTTTGCGCCGCTGTGGGCGAATCAGAGAGAGCTTGGCCTGAATGGCCTCGGCCAGTTTGCCGGCCTCTCTAACCTTCTCAAGTTCGTGCCGGCTCCGAGTCACTAGCTGGCTGTCTTTGGAGTAGCGGATGGAGAGCTTGAGGGAGAAGTCCATTGAGTTTGTGAGGACCACGAGGTCCCCGGCCAACCCGGAGGCCTCTTCTATCTTGAGCACTCCCACAAGCTCGCTCAGCCTGGTCAGCTTCTCTTTGAACTCCACAACCTGACTGCGGTCCACTTTAAGGTAGGTATCGGCCCGGAATCTCCGCGCCTTGCGAGCGAGGTTGCGGGCGGTGCGAGCTACCGCGCGGGCGTGGTCGATGGTCTTTCCCCGACGAATGTACTGCTTGGTCTCGGCCGCAACTGCAGTCAGGAGTTCCTCGAGGTCCTTGCGAACCGCCTGATTGAGTTCCATGGCCTTGCGCAGGCGCCTGGTCAACTCATCCTGGGCATTGCGAAAAGAAGAGGAGAGGCGTGTCATGGACTTCGCATACGCTCCCTCCACCGACGCAACAGCCCGTTCAACTGCCCGGGACAGAGCCTCCAATTCGCCCCTCCAGTCCTCCCCGTTGGCCAGTGATGGAGAGGCTGCCATCTGGCCCGCCAACGTTTCAACCTGGGCAAACCACTCCGCTTCCTGACGAGAATGCAGCGAGGTGAAGAGGCCGGGTAGCGAGGGGCGGGTCTTGCCGGCAAATTGCACCGCCCGATGGGCCGCGCGTTGAAGACGGCGCATGCCCCGCTGGACCGCCCTGATGCTGCCGGGGTCCGCCGAGGACTCACGGGCCAATGCTACAACTCGCTCCAACTCGCGCTGGACTCGCGCCGCGTGGAGAAAGAGGTACTCGCCCAATAGCTTCTCGACCAACCCATCGATGACATGGACCTGCTGTTCCATTTCCCGCAGGGCCGGACCGGTCCACCGGAGAACATCCCCCTCCCCGGGCTCCTGTTGGGGGAGCAACTCCTCAACCGCAGCCGCCAGTGTGGCCAGCCGCCGGGCGTCTTCCTCCTTAAAGAGATTAGATTGGCCCATGCGGCCTGCCAGCGCGTCGAGGGCCTCAGCGTAGGCTTCGAAGAGGGCAAGGAAGCGAGCGGGGCCAGTGCTATCGTCAGAGCCTT
>CALGBT010000085.1 GCA_937884235.1 uncultured Pseudomonadota bacterium | reverse complement strand
CACCCCTCGCAACGAATACGCCCGTCGGCTTGAGGCCCGTAGAGAGTCATTGGCCCTTTGGCACGTGCGCTATGTGCGAGTCTCTTACTGGCGCGGGTTCTTTGCACTGGGCGGGATTGCCATGGCATGGGCCGCATTCGTCGGAGAACTGTTATCTTTCTGGTGGCTCCTTGCGCCGGCGGTGCTCTTCGTGGTCTTGGTCGTCTTGCACGAGGTGGTTGCTCGGAGGCAATTCGGTGCAGAGCAGGCGGTGCTTCACTATGAGCGGGCGCTGGACCGGCTGGACTGGAAGTGGGTCGGCAAGGGTATTGCTGGAAGCGAGAATACTCCCGGAGGCCACCCCTTTGCCTCTGACCTGGATCTCTTCGGAGAGGGCTCGCTCTTTGAGCTTCTTTGCACAACACACACCCGTGCAGGGGAGGAGGCGCTGGCTCGGAGCCTTCTCCAGGGGAGAGCGGTAGGGGAAATCCTGCGGCGTCAGGCCGCGGTGGAGGAGCTACGAGAGCGCCTCGACCTGCGAGAAGAACTGGCCATCTTGGCGAAGGGTGTGCGCACTGAACTGAAGCCTTCGGTCCTGAAGGCCTGGGCAACAAAAGAGCCCTCCTTTGGGCCCCCAATGCGAACTATTTGGACCGCCGTCGCTTGGGGCCTGCCGGTCCTCTCCATTGCTGCGGGAGTTCTTTGGAAGATGACCGCCGTGGGTCCCCTGCCTCTCATCGCACTCATGCTAATGCAAGGGGGGATGCATTTGAGCGTCCGGGTCCGATTGGGTAGCGTGGTCGACTCCGTTGCGACACTGTCTAGCGAGTTGGACGTCCTTGTCGGGATGCTGCGACGCCTTGAGCGTGAGCCGGTGGAGTCAGAACTCCTCCTCCATCTCCGGCAGGAACTAAGAGGCACTGACCGCCTAGCATCCGCTGCGGTAGCGCAGCTATCGACCCTCGTATCCTGGCTTGATGCGCGCCGCAATCAGTTTTTCGCTCCAATCGCATTTCTGCTCTCCTGGGGGCTGCATTTCGGGTTGGCTATTGAACGTTGGCGGTTGGGTTCAGGCCGCCGCATCCCTCTATGGCTCGATACGGTTGGCGAAATAGAAGCCCTCTGTGCCCTGGCTGCCTACTCCTACGAGCATCCACAGGACCCCTTTCCAGAGCTTGTGGAGAATGGGCCACTGTTCGACGCTCAGGGTCTTGGTCACCCCCTTCTCGGCATCGATGGTGGAGCCCGCAATGACGTAAGCCTCGGCTCGGATGCACGGATCTGGCTGGTTAGCGGGTCCAACATGTCTGGCAAGTCGACATTACTGCGTAGTGTTGGCATCAATGCGGTTCTGGCCCAGGCCGGCGGTCCAGTGCGGGCGCAAAGCCTACGTCTTTCGCCACTTGAAATCGGCGCCACCATACGTATCCAGGACTCACTCATGAAGGGGGAGTCCCGTTTTTACGCAGAGGTTGCACGCCTGCAACAGATCATGGAACTGGCCGAGACAAAGCCCCCCCTTCTCTTTCTCCTGGATGAGATCCTCCACGGCACCAACTCTCGAGACCGTCGTGTGGGTGCAGCAGCAATCATTCGCCAGCTTCTTGATGCCGGGGCCATTGGTCTAGTGACAACTCATGATTTGGCAGTGGCAGATGCCGCCGGCGACTTTGGCGGGTTGCTCCACGACGTACACTTCGAGGATCGTCTTGTGGACGGACGTCTGACCTTCGATTACCGGGTGCGGGCAGGCGCGGTACAGCGCAGCAATGCGCTGGAGTGGATGCGAGCACTGGGACTGAAAGTGTGATCTATGGAGGGCTGTCCGATATCCCCGACGCCCCTTCGCACTAGAAGAAACATTGCCATAGTCATTCCGAAGTTGCGAAGCAGTGCCCTCGCGATTCTCTTTGCCGTTCTTGAGCAACCTGAGGAAGAGTGCCCGTGGGCTCTATGCCCTCCGCCTCCGCCTTTGGCTTTGTGAGCAGCGCTTGTGTGACACGCTAAGTGCCGGGGAAGCGCAGATAAGGACATGTTCAGCGCTAGTTCTGGGCAACGAAGTGATGCAGTAGAAGTGCCCTCCTTCATGGAAGGACGACGCCTGGGGCGAAGACAGGGGTACAAAGCTAATCTGATCGTCAGTCAGCGGGCAGCTTGTATACGGGTTAGCCGCAATCTTCGGCACTACATTCTTCCTTGCAGGAACAGTATCTCATTCCGGCGCAAGCTTCGAGGCAGGCACTGCAAAGTCCCGTCTTGTTGCCATCTTCGCATGGCCCGTCAGGTTGGTGTTCAGCCGGCCCCAGGTCCCATTGGTAGGGGGCTCCTTCGCTGTCCTGGTAGGGATAGTAGAAGCTGTAGAGGCGCCACCGCCAGGACTCGCCATCACTGAACAGGCCCAAATAGTAGAAGCCGCTCTGGGCCCCTGGTTGCACCTTCTCACACTCGTATGCGACCATGCAGTAGTGCTGTAGGTAGCCGTTGCCGTATAGGCAGGTCGGGCAGCCGGAAGACTCGCAGGGCAGGCCATCGAGTTGGGTTAACGTGCCTGCCTCAAAGACCAACTGTGCGGGGCCATTGGAGTCGTCTACGGAAGGGGCTTCCACCGGCCCGTCCAGGTCGCTGGCCGTGCAAGCAATCTTCGCTTCCTCTGGCGGTCCGGACATTGGCTCCCCGGGCAAAGCAGAATCCCCAACTCTGGTAGGAAATGAATCCTCGCTTGTGGGCTGATTACTACTGTCCGCAGAACAGCCCATAAGAACGGCAATGAAAGCTAGAATAACAACGTCCATCAGCCTACTATTCATCTCTCCTCCTTCCAGCCTCGTTCCATGCCCGAAGCTTGTGTTGTCCTCGCGTCTCGAGCGCTAGTTCTGGCCGCTCAAAGCGGCCCCACGCGCCTCAGCCTTCTCCCACATCCGGACGTACGCCTCGGCCGACCGGAAGAGCGGTTCCAGGTCTGCATCGTCCAACGCATCAGCCCGGGCATCCTGGAGCAGTTCGGGGAGTAGGCCGATGTGCACCATGCCCTCCTGGTCGAAGTCGATGGCCCGGTTGCCGACGTATGGGGCCGTGAACTCCACATCACCAGCATAGGAAGTGAAGGGATACTCCATGGGATTGGGCTGCTCTTTGCCGCAGGCTCCTTCAGCGAACCGCGGTCCGGGGGCGCCGGCAATGCCGTTGAAGTCAAACCCGAAGGGGACGCCAGGGTATTGCCCCTTCGACTCAATGAGGGCCACTCTGTCA
>CALGBT010000084.1 GCA_937884235.1 uncultured Pseudomonadota bacterium | reverse complement strand
TCACTCACTACGTCACTTCTGGCACCCGGCCTTCGCCGTGTTCTTTTGCTTCGGCACCCGGCCTGGCGAGGGCACTGCGAACCATGCAGGCCGACAATTCGCCACGTCCTGCCCGAGTTCTATTTAGCTTCTTCGGCGAGAAAGCTCTTCAAGATACCTCAAGTCTTCGAGGTCTTTGGGGCGGCCCGCGGCTTTCTTCATTCTGATAACATCATCGAGCGAAGGGATCTTGACGGGGACTCCCTGGACCTTCGTTTCCGTTGCGCAGGCCCACAGGGGTTCGAACTCCACCCCCGTCACGAAAGGATGCACGTCCACTTGCAGCGCGTAGTCACGCACCAGCAACTTGAATTTCAGCAGATCATCAACTGTGATCTCTGTGACATCAAACCCGAAATCGGCCAAGGCCCCGCGCACACGGGCCGCGTTCTGTGCCGTCGCATCGATAAAGATGTCAACATCCAGGGTTGCGCGGGCATAGCCATAATGAGGAAACGCGAGCGCACCGATCAGGAGATACCGGCACTCACGAGCGTTTAGTGACTCCAGGAGTGAGCGGGTATCCATTTTCCCTCAGCATGTCCAGGAGCAGCTTCGACCGCTCCAGCACAAGCTCAAACCGCTGTTGCACCGTCAGATCGGCGAGAAAGTCGAGTTCGACCTCCAGTTCCAGTGCCTCATCGTGTTGAGCCAGCTTTGTGACTTTCGCCTTCATGCCCACATCATAACATGCGCGGGGACCGGCGACCAGTGCAAAGCGGCCTGGCGCCGGCACTGCGAACCATGCAGGCCGGGGTGGACCACACTGGACAACGCTGGACGATGTGGACGGAGTGGGGGGAAGACGTCGCCGAGCATGGGACGTTGGGGTGGTATGGGCGGGAGATGGCTGGTGACGTGGTGTTGGTCCGCCGTCGCCCCGCAGTGCGGTGGCCAATCCTACGGCGGAAGGAATCGGGTATATGACGTCCATCCCCGCGCTCCATGGGCTATGGCGAGATTCCTTCGGCGGACCTGCCGGGCCGCCTCAGTCACCGTTCATTTCGAACCATCCACGCCCGCATCCCTCGGTTCGTGCTGCCTCGTCCTGGATGGTTCAATGTGATGGTGACTGAGGGGCCACCGGCCCCGAAGGAATCTCGCCATAGCCCTGCCAAGCGGGCAAAGCCGGTGCGTACCCAAATCCGATTGCCGTAGGAATTGACGCCGCGCTGCAAGGCGACGGCGGACCAACACTACGTCAAACGACGTACTCACTCACTACGTCACTTCTGGCACCCGGCCTTCGCCGTGTTCTTTTGCTTCGGCCTCCGGCCTCTAGCCCGCCGTACCCGTCCGCTCCCCGCACCGCCCGGCCCATCCCCGGCACTTCCAAGCCAAACTGAGATCCCTCCGGCGTGAAACGCCGTTCGGGATGACACTGGGGGATGTAGGGGCCGGCGCTAGGGGATGCGGGGACTGGCGGCGCTGGCAGAATCGAGTGGTGGGCCAGACGATTCCTTGCGGGTTCCCAGTATGCGCAGCGCGATGAGCAGCCCGAAGGCCAGAAGTAGAGGTAACAGACGCTGGCCGCGGTGCAACGCCCTGAGCACGACACGGGGCGGCCGCTGGAGCCAGGACATGGATTTGAGAACCCGACCTTGCTGGTCGTAGGAATCTCCGTCCCAGTCCCAGTCGCTGTCGCTATCGCTGTCCCCCCAGTCCCAGTCACTGTCGGAGTCACTGGAATCGTCGTCCCAGTCGCTATCACAAGAGCTGCCTGACGAATCGTCGCTGTAGGAGTCACTGTAGGAATCGTCGTAGCCGTCATCGTAGACATCCCCGTCACAGGAGTCCCCGCTGTACGAATCGTCGGAATCACCGGAGTCATAGCCATAGTCATCGTCATAGGAATCGGGACTGCCGGTACAGCCGTCATCGTAGACCAGAAAGACGTCGCCGCCGACGTAGATGTTGTCAGAATCGTCGTAGTAATAATGGATGCCCGAGAGGTCCCCTCGAGCGAAGAAGATGACATCCCCGGCGAAGACGTCGCGTTCCTGGTCGTCGGCAGTACCGACGAGCGCATCTGCCCCGGCATCAAGCACGTGAAACTTGAAGTTGATCATGGGCTCAACCTCACCCAGCTCGGGCTGGCCAGCAATGACCAGTTCGCCACTGGCCTGAGTCGCCATGAAGCTCTTCTCCTCAACTCCCGGGCGCAACTCGTAGTAGAGCAACGAAGTCTCTGCCGTTCCAACCGTTACGGTGCCACCGCTTCCCGGGTCCGGGAACGAGAAGAGGACGTGGGCCACAGCGCGAGAATCGGGGCGAATGAATTGCAGGCGAACTACCCGGTGCCCGGGGTTGACCGCCAGATCATCGCTGAATGCGGCGACCACATTGACCGTTTCATCGAAGACGTCGCCAGCGGCCGAGGTTTGAACGACCCGGGCAGTACCGTCGCCGGTGACAATCCCGGCCTGGACCGATAGTGGCAGGGCAACGAGGCAGAAGAAGCACGGCAGCAAGATTCTCACTCGCATCTGTCGCCTCCTTAGAAGTGAATGGTCACGGTGCCGCCAAAGCGGTTCTGGTTGCCGGTATCTGCGGCCCCGGGGAGGCCAACGAAGCGGGAGACCGAGAGGTCGTTGGCCTTCTCCCAGAAGATGACGCGGTCATAGAGCACGCCAAGGGAGAAGTGTTGCGAGAGGCGGGCCTGAAAACCTACCGAGAACTTCGCCGCTGCGCCTTCGTCCCGAGGTCGATACCGTTCGACATCGTGGATGGTCCAGTCCCCCTCGGACCAGAAGCCACCCAGCAGAGCCTGACCGAAAATCCGCATGTTGCGGGCCACGGGCAGGTAGATGCGGGGACCAGCCAGCAGGGCATGTTCTTTGACTTTGTGGAGATATCCGGCCCCTTCGCCGGTAATAGCAGCTCCCGTGTAGTCGACAACGAAGTAGAAACGCAGCGGAAAGCCCTTGAACTTGCCGCCGTAGGCCCACGCAATATCCCAGTACGGCCCGGAGGCCTGGAGATCAGTAAGCCCATACCCACCGCCACCCTCAAAGATCATGTGAGTACCGGCAGCGTTGGCGGGGGGGGATGCAAACAAACAGCCGACCATTAGCGCAACTACGGTAGTCCATCGACCCATA
>CALGBT010000083.1 GCA_937884235.1 uncultured Pseudomonadota bacterium | reverse complement strand
GCCATCGAGGCGTGGGAACTCGAGCTGCGCGATCGGGGCGTCGAATTTCGCCTCGGAACGCCCGTTGGTCGCGTGCGAATCACAGATGGCATCGCCACCGGCATCGAGGGGCTCGTCCATGTGTCGGACATGACGTGGGCCGGCCGCATTCGACACGCCTCGGAAGTGGTCTCGGCGGGTGACACGGTGCAGGTCGTTGTCCTCAGCTTCGACCTCGAGCGCAAGCGCATCTCTCTGGGCATGAAGCAGGTCCAGGGCGACCCCTTTGAAGGGATTGTCGAGAAGCTGTCGGTGGGCCAGGGCGTCAACGGCACCGTGGAACGCATCGGCGCCGGTGGCGTCTTCATCGCCCTGGAAGAAGGCATCACCGCATTTCTGCCCGGAAGCCTCGCAGGAGTCTCCAAGGGCGAGCCCCTCAGCTCCGCCTACAAAGTCGGCAAGGCCGTGCAACTCACCATCAAAGAGATCGAGGCCGAACGCCGCCGCATCACCCTGGAGGCCGCAAGTGGCGAGAGCCACCTGGATCGCAAAGAGTTCGAAACCTACATGAAGAAGCAGAAGGTGGAAAAGGCTACTTCGGAACTCGGCTCCTTCGGCGCAATCCTACAGCAGCACATCAAGGACAAGCAGAAGTAATGGGCCGGCTCATTACCACCCTGATCATCTTTCCGTTCCTGCTTGCCGCCACCCCCGATACCGCGAAATACCGCCCTGACGCCGACGATCTCCTCTATTTCTTGATCATCAGCGACACCCACATTGATGCCCCGGCCGACAGCGGCAAAGAGGCGACCGAGAACCTCCACTGGGCCACCACCACCCTGGTCGACACGGTACTCCCCAACTTCCTCGTCAATGGCGGAGACCTCACCGATGCCACCGGAGGCGGGCTCATTCCCCTCGGCCAGCAGGAAATGGAGTGGGATAGCTACCAAAGCATCGTCGACGGCAACGGCATGAGCGCCGATTTCTACTACGACATGCCGGGGAACCACGACCACTATCTAGACGGTGCGCTCCAGCACTACGTAGACCACTCAGTGCAAGGACGTCACGACGGAAAGACCAACCACGCCTGGACCAGCACCAACGACCAGACTAAGTATCATTTCATCGCCGTGGCCTCAGCAGCCAGTGACGGCCTGCCCTTCCCGGAGGACAACGTTGGCCTTGACGAGGTCGACCTGGCCTTTCTGGAAGAGACCTTGTCACTCCACAATGATGCCGACATTCTCACCGTCTTCTCACACCACCCGGCAGCCTACTATGAAGAAGCCAAATCGGTTATTTACGACGTCCTGAGTGACCACGGGGCCACCGCCTTCATTCACGGTCACACCCACGGTCACTCCCTCACATGGCAACAGGGGACCTTCCACTTTGAGATCGCTTCCCTGGGCAAATCAGACGATGATCAGGTGGGCCTGGTAGCCTATGATGGGCGAGGAATGTCGGCATTTGCTTTCGCTCTGGACCAGTGGCCTCAAGTGCTGATCACCGCACCTCTGGACGGGAAATTGGGCGGGTCGCATCAGTATGACTACATGATTCCAGACTCCCTCGACGCCGCCCCGGTACGCGCTCTGGCATTCCATCCCGAAGGCATCGCCGCAGTTGCCGCGACCCTCGATAGCGGCGACCAGAGCTTCCCCCTGCTCAAAGAGGGCGAGCGGCTCTGGCAGGGCAACTTCGATGCCACAAAGTTGGCGTCAGGCCCACATAAGCTGCTGGTAACTGCCACTGCGGCAGACAACACCACGGCCAGCCACCAGATCACCTTCTATGTAATTCACGACGATGACCCGGTGGAACCGCACATCGAAATCGGCCCCGAGGTAGACGCTGACATCGTCGCGGCGCCACCGGAGAGCGACTATGAAGTAGTTTCACCCGATCTGGCTGCTCCAGACGAGATGTCCTCCCCTGATACCGACACCTCCATCTCGACAGAGGTAGCCGTCGCCGATGGACCTCGGGAAGTTGCCCCCGGTCCCCCGGGAGTAACCGGCTACATCAAGAGCGGCAGCGACGATGGTTGCACCACCGGGGAGAGTCGGCCCGCAGGGGCCTGGTTGCTCGGCCTGCTATTGCTGGGGCTGCTCGTAGTGCGACGCCGGACCGCCTAGCCACCGAGCTCTTTCAGCTGCTCGAAGAGTGCCAGTTGTTCTGCCGTCAAAGAATCCGGAAGTCGACCGCGCAAAGTAACGTAGAGGTCACCGTTGCCCCCGGTGACCTTGCTCATGCCGGCACCACGGATACGCAGCTTGGCCCCGCTCTGGGTACCTGACTTGAGCTTCAGCGTGCGTTTCTCACCAGGCACCGTCATCACCTCCACATCGCCGCCCAGGGCCAGCGTGGAAACAGGAACGGGGGCTTCCATGAAGAGGTCGCTACCCTCCAGCCGAAAGTGCGGATGCGGGGCTATCTTGAGGGTTAGCAAGAGGTCGCCGGGAGGCCCCCCGTTGGGACTCGCTGCCCCCTTGCCCGCAAGGCGCATCTTCTGCCCCTCCCTGATCCCCCTGGGAATGGTCACTTCGACATTGATGGACTGGCCCCCCTGGGCCTGTAGTGAAAGACGGCGCTTGCCGCCAACGAAAGCCTCATCCAGAGTGACCACCAGCTCCGTCTCGTAGCTCTGCCCGGGCTGGGGACCAGGCTGCCCGCCAAAGCCGCCAAAGCCGCCACCAGGAGCGCCCCGCCCTCCCGGACGCCCACCACCAAACATGCCACCAAACATCGATTCGAACCCGCCGCCGCCACCGCCACCGCTCCCTCCGCGGCCTCCAAAGAGGTCGTTGAGCACGCTGAAGATGTCCGAGCCGCGGAAGATGTCTTCCTGGGAGTAACGTTGGCGGAAGCCCTCCGCACCGAATTGGTCGTACTGTTGTCGCTTCTCCGGGTCCGACAGGACCGCGTAGGCCTCGTTGATCTCCTTGAAGCGCGCTTCCGCTTTGGCATCTGACTTGTTGACGTCAGGATGGTATTTCTTGGCTTTTGCGCGAAAGGCCTTCTTGATGTCGGCCGCCGAGGCCTTCTTCTCGATTCCCAGGAGCTTGTAGTAGTCCTTCAAGGCAGCCTCCATCTATCTCATCAAGGGGTGGCCAGACCCGCACACTGTCATGTCGGTGTAATATATCTGGGTTGGGATAGCATGCAAGCGGGACGGAGTTACTTGGACTTCTTCTCCAACGCGTGCAACCGCTTCTCTACGGCATCGAGGCGGCCATGGATAGACTTCAACAGCTCGGCGAGACTGGGCTCCTCAACCAACTCCTCTTCCTGCGCCATCATGCGCGGGAAGCCGATCAATTGCTTGAAACGATCATCAACAGCCCTGGTCAATTCGTCGATGGCGGTTTGCGTCACCTCGACCACTGACTTGGCCTCGGACCCCATCTTCTCCATGCGTTTTTCAGCCTGCTCCCGGAGTGTCGTCATCTTACGTTCAGCCTCGCCCCGCAACTGATGGGCCGTCGATGCCAGCTTCTGGATCTGCTCACCCGAGGAACGAATGATGCCCTTGAGGGCCGCGAGCGAGAGATTGGACTGATTGGCCTTCTCCTGCTCGTAGAGAATCTGAGCCAGAGTGGCCTTGGTGATGTCTTCCTGCGTCTTGTTGTCGATGATCTGAACTTCATCCCCATCCTGCAAGAAGGCCGCCACCTCCTGAAGGGTCACATAACGACTCTCCTTCAGGTCATACAGCTTACGATTGGAGTACCTCTTGATAACACGCGTATCGTGCATTACTTCACCTCTGTTTCGCCGACTTTCGGTCGGCCAGATGCTGACTTCTCCGGTGGCCCGAGCCACTCCTGGACAAGCCTGTTTCGCTGTTCCTCCGCAAACTCCAAATCACCGTCCTTGCCCTTCAATACAAAGGTCTGTCGCATGGCAGATGCCGTTTCGCTCAGCACCAATCGCCCAGCATCCAGGTCCAGCACCACCACCGATTCGGTGCGGCCGGTACCCGAACTTACCCCTTCCATCCCCGGCGTAGTCACCGTGCCGGTCACAGTGTAGGTGCCCTCGGTATGGACCACGGCGCAACGGATGCAACCGGCGAGCCCCTGGGCGTAGCCAAGAAACTTGGAGTTCAACTCATAGACTATCTTGTTGGCAGTCTTCTTCGTTTTCAAGAGGCTTTCTCGATTCATGGGCCAACGGTCGCCGGGGGCCACCGCTTGCTCCGGCAACTCGACTATGCTGTCCTTGACCAATTGCTCCATGACCTGCTTCATGCCCTGCCAGCGGTTGGTGTCTCCACCCTCCACCTGCACCTCGAGAACCCCTCCCAGGGGACTCTGCTTCACCACCATCTGCACCGTCTGCAAGGCGTTCTTGAGCGCCTCCATTGCTCCGTCCATGGCCTCGTCCTTGGACTCCTTGGACGGCTTGACCACCAGTTCGGAAATGCTCAGGTGAGTCGTCCAGCCATCCTCCCCCTCCTCTTGCAACTTGCGGTTGAGGATAAATGTCTGGTTGGTTCCGATATCCATCTTGCGACCGGCACGCTCCTGCGTGCTCTCCTGGGTCAACTTCACCCGGTGACGCCCCACGTCCTGGGGCTTGTAGCGCAGCTTTGTGGCTTTCCCATCCATGGGGGCGATGGTGAGACCAGCGAGCAGTTCGGAAGCCGCCAACTGCGGCAAGGCCTCGGCGCTCTTCCCCGCCGGCGCAGATTCAGCCTTCCCATTCTCCTTCTCCTTACAGGCCGTCAGTCCGCATATCAGGACGACTATGAATAGCAGGGGAAGGAAGCGGGTCATGGAAGCTTCTCCTTTGGTGGAACAGCACGCGCTGCTCAGGCCAGGCGGATATTGTGCGCTATCCTGCACAGGTGCGCGCAAATGTCAACAGCAATGCTTCGAAAGGACCTTGCTTTTCCCTTGCGTTTCCATTAGGTTACCGCCGACGGAGGAAAACGTGACCCAAATCCGACTTGCGGCCGCTTCCCTGATACTTGTTCTGGCCTACTCCTGCTCGACGACCATTGAGTGTCCCGCCGGCTCCAGCACCAGCGAAGGCCTTTGCCGCATCGACGACCCCTCTCACGTGGCCGATTTTGTGCTACCCCAAAGTCCTGACATGCACTTTAATGACCCGGCCGATACCACGGCCGAGATTCTCCCGGATGTGCCGAACGACGGCACTGCTCCGGAGTTGACCGGGTTCGATGCGGTCGCCACACCGACCGACGCCCAAATGAAGGAACTACCATATGAAGAGAGCAATTCTGATTAGCCGTGATGGCGGGGAAACCCGTGCCTGCCTGCTCCAGTCTGGAAAACTGGTAAACGTCGATGCCGAAGGGCCCAGCGGGGCCAGTATCATCGGCAACATCTACAAGGGAAGAGTCTCAGACATCCACCGCGGCCTCAACGCGGCGTTCGTCGATGTCGGCGAGGGAAAAGAGGGCTTCCTCTCAATCCAGGACATTCATCCCGCCATCCTCGAACAATATGATCGCCGCCCCCACATGAACGATATCTTCAAGCGAGGGCAGGAGATCCTCGTCCAGGTATTGCGCGACCCGGTGGGCGACAAAGGGGCCATGCTCACCACCTGCATCTCCCTGCCCGGACGCTATGTCGTGCTGATGCCGGCCTCCGAGAATAATGGCATCTCCAAGAAGCTGCCCGATGAAGAACGGGCAAGGCTGCGGGAGATCGTCGACAAAGTCGAAGTCCCCGATGGCTTCGGCATTATCGTCCGCACCGCGGGCGAGGGCCGCAGCAAGCTGGAGATCACCAGAGACCTTGGCCAGCTGATCAAACTCTGGAACCAGATCGAGAAGGTTTACGGAGAATCCAAAGCCCCCTCGCTGGTGGTCCAGGAACAGAGCGTGGCCATTCGCTTCCTGCGGGACTATCTCACCTCCGACATCGCTGAAATCGTGGTCGATAGCGCCGAGGCGCACAAGGAAGTCTCCCGCTTCCTCAACCTCGTCATGCCCAAGGTCAAGAAGCAACTGAAGCTCTACACTGAACAGCTTCCGCTTTTCATCCGGTATGGCGTGGAAGCCCAACTCGAAAAGATGTTCCTGCGGGATGTGCCGCTGCCTTCGGGCGGTCGCATCGTCATCGATACCACCGAAGCGCTCATCGCCGTAGACGTCAACTCGGGCCGCCACAAGGAGAAGAACGTCGAGGAAACAGCGCTGCGGGCGAACCTTGAAGCGGCTGAAGAGATCGCCAGCCAGATCATGCTGCGGGACCTCGGCGGACTCCTTGTCATCGACTTCATCGACATG
Source organism: uncultured Pseudomonadota bacterium (assembly GCA_937884235.1). Classification (GTDB taxonomy): domain Bacteria; phylum Myxococcota_A; class UBA9042; order CAIXZC01; family CAIXZC01; genus CALGBT01. The sequence goes on along the minus strand of CALGBT010000083.1, from coordinate 1,200 downwards.
TATCAAGCCAAGAACCGTACCCTGGTGCACAAGATGATGCGGGACTGCCTCAAGGACGACAAAGCCAAGGTCTCCCTGGGCCGCATCTCGCAGTTCGGCCTCATGGAGATGACCCGGCAGCGCCTGCGCTCCGGCATCGTCTCGCGGGCCACCGAGAAATGTACTCACTGCCAGGGGGTCGGCTATCGCCGCACAACCTCCTCCAGCGGACTACATATCCTCGGCCGCATCCGGGAAATCGCCGCCGGCGAAAATATTGACATCATCAAGGTGATCTGCCCCGTCCAGGTGGCCAACTTCGTGCAGAACAGCCTGCGTGACCTCATCAACACGGTGGAACTGGAGCGCAACATCAAGGTGCTCATCGAGGGCAACCCCGATGCTTTTGCCGAGTCCTTCGAGCAGATTCGCCTGACCACGGCCGAAAAGAAGGGTCCGGCCCCAGTTGCGGCACCGGTCTACGGTAACCATGACCCGTCCGACAACATGGAAGACGAGGGAGAACCGGAGGCAGCTCAGGACTGGGAAGAAGATGAGCAGCCGAAAGCAGTGGAGCCGGCAGTCGCCCCCAAGAGCACCCCCAGAAGAGGTCGCGCCAGGAAGAGCAGCACGGCCAAAGCCCCTGCCACGGAAGAAGCAGCTGCCGTGGTTGCGCCCACCAAAGCTGGCAAAGACGAGGCCAAAACCGATGACCCCGCCGACAAGAAACCTCGCCGCGGCCGACGCGGACCACGCAAGAAGCCCGATGCCGAGAAGCCGGCAACGGAAGCTCCCGCAGCAGCCGCACCAGTAGCCGATAAGGCCACGACAGAAGACGACACACCAGCCGCACCCACCACCGAAGCGGCCAAGCGCCGGCGCCGACGCGGTGGCCGCGGTCGCGGCAGCAAACCCGTTGCCAACGGCGAAGAGAAGAGCAGCCCCCCCACGGCACCGGTCAAAGAAGTTGCCGCAGCCCCGGCTGCAGCAGCCACTCCACCGCCCCTGCCAGTCCGCGATTCCCACATCTACTCCCCCCCCAAGGCCCCCGCCTGGGATGCCGTCAACCGCTATGAGCCCGGACAAGACTCACTCCTCGATAAGGTCCTGAAGAAGCTGTTGAAGCTGGACCGGTAGTCTGGGACGCGGTGGACAGAGGAGTGGACGTGGACAGAGGAGTGGACATGGACGTGGACCACGCTGGACCACGCTGGACCACGC
>CALGBT010000082.1 GCA_937884235.1 uncultured Pseudomonadota bacterium | reverse complement strand
TCCTGCGACCCCGAGAGCGGTTGCGTCTATGTGCAACTGCAAGGACCCTGCGACGACGGCATCGCCCTCACTCTTGATGACATCTGCATCGACGGCATCTGTATTGGTATGGTCGACCCCGATGGCGACGGCATCCCCAACTACGGGGTGGGTGGTCCGTGCGACGGACCGGGCAATCTCAACAACTGCCTGGACAACTGCCCCTACCGCGCCAATGCCAATCAGGTGGACTCCGACAACGACGGCCAGGGCGATGCCTGCGAGACGCCTCGGTGGTGGACCAGGGTAGATACCACGGAGAAGGTCGTGGCGCTGACCTTTGACGATGGCTGGAGCAAGGATGCCTTCGAGGGCCTGCTCAAGGCTCTGGGCGAAAAGGGAGCCCGGGCCTCCTTCTTCATCTCTGGAGTATACATGGAGGACGGGGTTCTCGATGCCACCGTGATCCAGCAGGCCATCAACGGCGGCCACGTCGTTGGCAATCACACGTACAGCCACTCCGTGGGGTCGAACCTCGCCGAGACCGTAGCCGAGATCCTGCAGGCCAGCGTCACCTTCAAGAACCTTGTGGGCGACGACCTGCGGCCCATCTATCGACACCCCTACGCAAACCTGGTCCCCTGGATCAACATTGCCCTGGTGCAAACGGGCTTCCTCGAATCAGTGCTGGGTAACTTTGACTCGGAGGACTGGCTTGACCCTGAGCCCGACGCGCAGCTCCTGGCCGACTGCATTGTTGCCATGGCCGGACCGGGTGACATCATTGGCTTCCACGTCGGGCCCGCGACAACAGTTGCGGCCCTTCCGGCAATCATCGACGGCCTCCATGCCAAGGGCTACACCCTCCTCAACATCGAGCAGATGATGGCCTACGGTCCCCCTGTCATCATCGATGAATCTGAAGTCAAGACGTGCGGCACCTACTGGGACAACCTTTAGCAAGCCGCTCCCGCCCCAGCCTTAGCACGCGTTGTCAGAGCGTTTCGTTTCTGCAGGCACTGTGCTACCGTCGGACCGTTGCTGTTCTCATGTGAAACGAGGAGCATACCAATGGCGAAGGACAATCAATGGACAAGGCGACAGTTCCTCTCCCGCGGCGCAATTGCCGGCGGCGGGGTACTGCTCTGCAGTGGCATATCGCCCGCTTGGGCGGGGAGGGGATCCATGCGTGACAGGAGTCTCTTGCAATCCCATTTTGGTCTCGCGGCGGAGGACCTTGGCAAAGCAGTGCGGGCGACTCTGGCGCGTGGAGCTGACTATGGTGACCTCTTTCTCGAAGACGCCGTGACGACCTCGCTGGTGATGGATGACGGCAAGCTTCGCAACGTGACGTTCAGCGAGGATTCCGGGGTCGGCATACGTGCGGTGAAAGGGGACACTCAGGCTTACGGGTACACCCAACTGTTTGAGCCGGCAGAGTTGCTTCGAGTTGCCGACCAGGTGGCGGCAGTGTCCCGCAGTGGCGAGGCAAGAAGTGCAGTGATTGCCGCCGCCCCACAGCAGCTGCGCACAGATCTCTATTCCGGACTGAATGCTTCAGTGACCCTGGCCGCAAGTGCCAAAGTGTCGCTACTGGAGCGGGCGGACGCTGCGGCTCGGGCGTACTCCCCCCTCATCCAGCGCGTTGACGTCAGCCTTGCGGAAGAGGTCCGGGTTATCGGGCTGCTGACCTCTTACGACAAGCGCTTCGTGGACATCCAGCCGATGCTACGATTCAACGTGACGGTAGTAGCGGAGAAGAACGGTCGCAAGCAGCAGGGATACGCCTCGGGTGGTGGACGGGTGGGCCTGGAGTATTTCGATGGCCGCAGCCCCGAAGCACTGGCGCAGGAGGCCAGTCGCATCGCGGTGGAGATGCTGGACGCACGACCGGCCCCGGCCGGTGAACAGGTAGTGGTGCTGGCCCCTGGCGATTCCGGGGTATTGCTCCATGAGGCAGTCGGTCACGGTCTGGAGGCTGACTTCAATCGGAAGGGTACTTCCAAGTACGCCGGCCGCATTGGCAAACCGGTGGCCAGCAAACTCTGCACCGTCGTGGACGAGGGGCTCTTTCCCCGCTCCCGCGGCTCCATTGCCGTGGACGACGAGGGGACACCAGCGGGTCGCAATGTCCTGATTGCAGAAGGTACGTTGGTGAGCTACATGCATGACCGCATTTCGGCTCGGCATTACGGCATCGAGTCCACCGGCAACGGGCGTCGTCAGAGCTACCGCTTCCCGCCCATGCCGCGCATGACCAACACGTACATGTTGCCAGGCACCGCAACGCCGGAAGACGTGATTGCCAGCACGAAGAAAGGCATCTACTGCAAAGCGTTCTCCGGGGGACAGGTGAACATCTCCAACGGGGACTTTGTCTTCCAGGTAGTGGAGAGCTACCTCATTGAGGAGGGCAAGCTCACGGCACCACTGAAGGACGTGGTGATCATCGGCAACGGCCCTGATGCACTGGGAAAGGTCTCCATGGTTGGCAACGACCTCGTGCAAAGTGACGGTCGATGGACCTGCGGCAAGGGTTCTCAGCAGGTGCCAGTGGGTGTCGGCATCTCCACTATCAAAGTAGATGCCATCACCGTAGGAGGGACTGACCAATGAGAGTCAACTATGATTCCCTGAATGAAGAGTGGCGCATCTTGGCCGAAGCTGTGCTGGCCAGGGCAAAGGAACTCGGCGTGGAGCTGGAGTTGAAGTTCGGGGCCGGCGACACGCTCTCAGTCAAGGTGCGCAAAGGGGAACTGGACGAACTCCGGCAGAGTGCCCCGTTTGGTGTGTCGCTACGCGTGTTCAAGGGGCAACGTTCGGTGAGCGCTTCCAGTTCGCACGTTGACGAGCGGTCGGTGCTGGAGTTGCTGGCGCGAGCTGCCGACAACGTCACCCTGGTCGACGAAGATGCCGCCAACGGTCTGCCCGACAGTGATCTGTTCTTCTCTGGGACGGCCAGTCTGGAGGTCTTTGACCCTGATGTCGCAGCGGTCACAGTGGACAAAGCCATCGCCATGGCCACGGCCGCGGAGAAGGCGGCCTTCGCAGTAGACCCGCGCATCACCAACTCAAGTGGGGCCTCGGTGGGCGTCAATACGGGGGCCACGGCCATCTACAACAGCCTTGGCCTGGCGGCCTTCCAGACCCGCTCATCGGTGAGCCTCTCGGTATCCCCAGTGGCCGAGGAAAGCGATGGGGAGAAGTACTCGGACGGATGGTGGCACTCGGCGCGGTTCGCCGCAGACCTGGCCACTCCAGCAGAAGTGGGACGGATTGCGGGGGAACGCTGCGTGGCGCTCATCGGAGCTGAGAAGGTAAAGACGGGCAAGTTTCCCGTGGTTTTCGCACCCGAGACGGCCAAGGATCTAGTCAGCCTGCTCTTCAGCTGTGTGTCGGGAACTGCCATCTACAAGAAGAGCACTTTTCTCACCGACTCAGAAGGCAAGGCAGTTGCCAGCGACCTGGTAACCATTGTGGATGACCCCCTGCGCCGGCGCGGCCTGGGGACCGACCCCTTCGATGCTGAGGGGGTGGCCACCAGCCGGCAGGTGCTGGTTGACAAGGGGACCTTGAAGTTCTACCCGTGCGGCACCTTTTCCGCTCGCCGGCTGGGCCGCAAATCGACGGGGCACAGTGGTGGTGGCAACAGCGTCACTTCCCATAATCTCTACCTCGAAGCCGGGACGACGCCCCCAGAAGAGATGCTGGCGGGGGTACAAGAGGGGCTCTTTGTCACCGCGTTCATCGGTTTCTCTTTCAATCAAGCGACAGGCGATTTTTCGCGGGGTGTGCGAGGTTTCTGGGTGAAGGACGGGAAGCTCGGACTACCGGTCCAGGAGACTACGGTTTCGGGGAACCTGGGTCAGATGTTCAAGGACGTTGTCGCGGTGGGCAACGATCTCGCTTTCCGGTTCGGCACGGATTCGCCCACGGTCATGATCAAAGAGATGATGGTTTCAGGCGCGTAGTCGCCGCCATGCCAGCAGTACACCAAAGAGGGCCAGCAGCAGGAACCCGGCCCACGGTGACGGTGCCGTCGCCGCGCAACTCCCACTCTTCTTCTCACCTTCTTCCTCAAGATCCCCGCCCGCAGCGGGAGACCCGTCGTCGCTGTCCGGACTGCTCCAGTCGCCCCCGGGAGAAGTGGTGACGTCTGACGTCTGTTGGGGACCGTCGGCGATTACTGCCGGCTGACCACTGAGCAGCTCTAGCTGCAGGTCGAAGAGTTGCTCGTGGTCCAGTTGCTGTTGGTGCATGAAGACCAGATACCACTCCTGGTCGAGGGGAGCTTCCACGATCTGGTCAAAGTCCTCGCTGACACCCTCGTAGGCAGCCAGGGCCTCAAACTCCTCGCCGGCAGCAAAGGCCTCGTAGTTGGGAGCGTCGAGGATGTAGAAGTCCAGAGAGCCGAGCTGATATTCGTCGCAATACTTCCCGGAATAGGGACTAAGAGCACAGACCATCTCACGCAGTATTGGAAATGCCACGCGCAGGCCGTGGGTAGAGTCGGTGGTGGCGACATCAGTAACTTCCATCGGGTTTCGCCGCGGCAGATCACCTTCGATAGTTACGGTAATCTCCTTCTTGAATCCTGATACAGCTTCGACATCGGACACGGCCAGAGCCACTCCATTCTCACCGGCGGGGAAGTTGCCGGCACTGGTGATGACTCGGATGTAGTAGTTGTTGCAGCGGTTCTCCACGTCGGGGTCATGGCATGCCTGCTCCAGATCATCATGGATGTTGGCACCACATTGGATGGTGACCCTGCCCTCGCTATCCGTCTTGTCCCAGAAGCCGAGAGTCAACGGGTACTCGCCGTTGTCTTTGTAGTAGGTCTCGGTGGCCACCAGAATGGTTGCCCCCTGAATGGGCGTCCCGTTCTGATCCTCCACGTAAACGGTGAGGTCGCCGGTGTAGTGGTAGTAGTCGGTGTGATTTATGACTGCTCCATCACCCCGGGTCTGCATGATGAAGGAGTTGTTCTTTCCGCCCCCCCACTTCTTGCCGGAGGAGATGCCCGGGTGGTCGATGTCGGCGTTGCCGTCGGACCAGCCAATCTGATAGGTATGCCACTTGCCATCCAGGAAGAACTCGCTCCAGACATGGTCTTCCGGACCATTGTTGGTGTTCGAGGCGGGAATCAGCACGGCACGACTGCCCCCGGTTACGATGTCCTGATTCTCGCCGCAGTTACCGTAGTGGTTGTAGGTCAGACGAACCGCCTGGACGGATCTTTCAGGCATGAACCAGGGGTGCTTCTCGGCCCAGTCGCCGATAGAATCCCAGATATTCTGCGATGCCCAGAAGGTGACTTTGTCGAGGGCAAAGGTATCGGGGTCGTAGAGACGGTCGCCATTTAGACCGGGATACTTGACGCTGTCCCAGAGAATCGTGGTGTTGGCGATGACGTCGGCCAGGGCCGGCTGTCCCCAGGCGGTGACGAAGTCGTCGTCCTCGTCGGCCACTCCCTCGGCAGTGAAACCACCGGGCATGGTGAGCCCGGACCAGTCCTGCTCGGGAGTGGAAACCGCCCCGTGTATTTCGAGGATGTTCCAGTTGCTCTTGGCCCATTGCTCGAGCATCTCGCGATTCTCAGACAGGACCTCGTAGACGGCCAGGGGCTGGTCGGAAGGAACAATGATCTTACGCACATCAGTAAGGTCATAGGTGACCAGTTGCGCCGCAGTGATAACCTCGTAGTTGACGTCGAACTTATCGAGCACGGATTCAATGATGCCCTCATGGCCAAAGGGGGCACTCTCCATGACGACGAGATGCTTGTGCGCCGCCTGCGCGGGAACGTTCCCGGGGCCGTGGCGCAGGAAGGTCTGGAGAGCATCACATTTGCCGTCGGCGTAGCCCTGCTCGAGGAGCATGGTGGTTGCCAGGATGATGCCTTTGTGGCGGATTCGAAATTCCATGGAGGTGGTACGGCCCTGGGAATCCCGGGTCAGATGGTTGGGGCCTATCTTCAGATCAACAAAGGCCCCCCGTTGCGACGGTCCCCAGCCCTGAAGATCTTCGGTGGGAATGAGCTTGAGTCCCTTCTCCTTGGCCTCATAGGGCGGCGGATCCCGGAGCACATAATGGTCCATATAGTTGGCCGTTGTCTCGGGGTTGAAGAGGAAAAACTCTTTGTAGGTCAGGGCCAGTGGATAGCCGGCGAACTTGCCGGTATCGGGACGGATATCATAGAGTTCTTCCCCGTCGAGGCGGGGGTGAACAATCCACCAGTAGTAGTATTCACGAGGAAGCTCATACTCCTTCTCCACGCCCTCCTCGGTGTAGGTATAGACGGTGGTGGTCCAGTAATCCCCTTCCCCCGGGGTGCCAACCTCCTTGAGGCTGACGTAGCCCAGCATCTCGTCCGCGGCGTAGACGAATTTCACCTGGTCGGAGAGGTAGCGCGGCCGGATGTACTCATGGGTCAGGTCGCCAGCGGTAGTGTTGGCGATGAGAAAGGCGATTTCATCCAGATAGCGCGGGTCTTCAGCGTTGAGCATCAACTCTGCGTAGTCTTTCTGGGACTGGGCAGGCAGGCGAGAGAACTTGCCCGTGAGTTCCACCTTGAGCCAGTCGGGGGCCAACTCAACCGCGGCCCAGGCATCGTCAGTCAAGGTATCGGCAGAGTCTTCCAGCACCGTGGAGAAGGTCATGTACATGGGGTCATACCGGCGGACGGTGAAAGTCCCGGGTTTGAGTTGCTCAGTGACTCTGGTCGCTGCCACCACTGCCCCATCGCCCTCCCAGGCCGGCTGGGGCAAAGGCTGCACCAGAGGCGCACTCGGCGGCTTTGGCGACTTTGTCACGAAGTCCTGCAGGGGTTCCAGGGTAGGATGTTGCAAGACGAGGTTGGCACCGACCCGTTTCACATCCAGCCCAAGGGGAGGACGCTCGGCGAGGGCATTTCCAGAAAAGAGACAGAATCCTAGCATCAGGCTGATCAAGCGCACCATGGAAGCCTCCTGAGTCACAACGTCGCGGCACTGAGTGTCCGGTCCATTATCGGTGCGTCAGGCGGGAGGTGTCAAGATGCGGGAAAAATGACGTGTTTGCCTGGCCGGCGGGCGACGGCTACGGGAAGTCGAGAGGGGTATGGGCAGGAGTGGTGGTGCCGGTAACGTTCTGGGCGCGGATGGCGATGCGGCCCACGGAGCCCGTACCGCCGGGGTAGTTGCCACCACAAGTACAAACCCCGCCACCGCCACCGGTGGCAGCAAGCTTGCCGCTGCCCAGCACAACTTCCTCACCGACCAGATAGGCACCGCCGCCGGCGCCACCGCCGCCACCGCTCATGCCGCATCCGGTGCCGCCGCACGACCCCTGATTGCCGTTGGCCCCCCCCTCTCCATTGAGTGCGACGGTGGTACCGGTGATGGTGATGGCCGGGGCTTTCAGAATAAGTATCCCGCCAGAGTCTCCGCCCTTGCCGGGGTTGCCACCGTCCTCGTCACCGCCGCCTTCACCA
>CALGBT010000081.1 GCA_937884235.1 uncultured Pseudomonadota bacterium | reverse complement strand
CAAGTCAACACTCTTGCCAACGCAGTCCGCACCATTGAACCGGCCCGGGATCTGCGGGAAATCCGTCGCCGAGCCTTCATCGCACTGCGGGAACTCCTGGGCCGATTGTCGCAGCAACTGCCCGTCGTCTTGCATATCGACGACATGCAGTGGGGCGACATGGACAGCGCCATGATGCTTGCCGAGCTGGTCCGCCCTCCCGACGCGCCCCCGGTCCTGCTCATTCTTGCCTATCGCTCTGAGAATATGGAAGGGAGTCGTGTTCTGGCTGCCCTGGGAACCATCCGCAATGGCGTGGAGCGCCGGACGCTGGAAGTCGGACCACTCTCTGACAACGATGCCCGACGACTCGCGCTGAGACACCTGGAAGAAGATCCCGAACGTGCCGAACTTGCCACCCATATTGCCCGGGAATCGGGCGGCATTCCCTTCTTCATCGAAGAACTCTCCCGCCACGCTTCCCTCGTCCAGTTTGGCGTTGCCGCGGCCATGCCATCCATGGACGGCTTTACGCGGCACCGGGTCTCCCGCCTCTCCGCACCTGCACGAACCTTGCTTGAAGCGGTGGCCGTGGCCGGGCAACCAGTGCCTCAGACCATTGCTTTTCAAGCTGCAGGGCTGAGCGAAGCTCCCTTTGAGGCAGTGCAGGCTCTGCGAGTTGCGCGCCTCGTCAGGACTCATGGCTCGGGCCCCAATGATGCCGTTGAATGCTACCACGACCGTATTCGGGAGGCAGTGGGAGACGGCCTCAAATCCGACCAGCGGGCCGGCTACCACCTCCGCCTCGCAGTGGCCCTCGAACCCAGCGGCGATGCTGAGTCCGAGGCTCTCTCCCGTCACTATCGTGAGGCCGGTGAGCTGCGCCTCGCTGCCCGTTACGCAAGAGTTGCCGCCGAGCAGGCAACCCGCGCACTGGCCTTCGACCGCGCCGCCGCACTCTATCGATCGTGCCTGGAGATGGGCAATTGGGAGAGCGCCGATGCCACCTCGATTCAGCTGGACCTGGCTGATGTCCTCGCCAGCGCGGGACGGGGGGCGGAGGCTGCGGACGCTTTCCTCGCCGCCAGTGAACTTACCACAACCCAGGATGGTTGGCGCTACCAACTCCGTGCCGCCGAGCAACTCCTGCAAAGCGGGCACGTTGACCGCGGTCGCACCCACTTTGGCAAAGCGCTGGCCCACCATGGTCTCACGCTGCCCACCGGACAGGCCGCCATCCTGGCTCAGTACCTCAAGTTGCGAGCCCGAGTTCGCCTGCGTGGAACCCGGTTCACGCCGACCCCTGAGGCCGACATTCCCCGCAAGCTCCTCGAACGCATCGATGCCTGCTGGTCGGTGGCCCTAGGACTGGCACTAGTGGAGCCCGTGCGGGCTGGGATCTTCCAGTTTCAGGCCCTGCTGCTGGCACTGAAGTGCGGCGAACCGCATCGCGTCGCCCGCTGCCTGGCCTTTGAGGCCGGCTATGCCGCCGCGTTCGGTGGCAGCGGCTACCGTCGCTCAAATGAACTCATGGAGCAGGCGGAGGCCGTGGCTCGGACTGTCGACGATGCCCACGCCATGGCCTTCGTGCGGGTCTGCAGTGCTATCTCCTCTTTCCAACAGGGCGAATGGAAGCGCACCCTGGAGCGGGCGGAGGAGGCTGAACGAATCTGTCTGCGGGAACTCAAGGGTGCGTCCTGGGCGCTGCATACTGCCAGGGTCTATCAACTTGCGGCCCAGGGCTGGCGAGGGCGATTTGGCCAGGCCCGCTCCCTCATCCGGGAACTCGTTTCCGATGCCTACACCCGCAACGACCTGCACACCGCCAACCACACCCGGGCCGGCTCCATGCTCCACATTGAATTGATGAACGACGACCCCGTGGCGGCGAAGCGGGACATCGCCGAGTGCACCGCAGACCTTTCCCAGGAGGGCTTCACCACTTTGCACATGTATGCCCTGCGATCGCGTATCTGCATCGAACTCTACCTTGGGAACGGCAAGGAGGCGCTGGCCATTGCCACGGAGCTGCAAGGACGTTTCCAGAAGGCCATGATCAAACGCATCGCCCTCATCGGCATCTACAACCTTGAAATGCAGACCAATGCGCGCTTGTGTGCAGCCGGCAATGAGATCCCCGCCGCACAAGCTGCCAGCGCCGCCCTGGGCAACGCTGCAATTGTGCGAAAGACCGGGCTCGCCTGGACCCGCGCCCTGGCCCGTCTCTGGGAATCTGCCGCGGCAGCAGCCCAGGGGGACGTCGCCGCGGCCATAACCCAGTATGGACAGGCTGCGGATATGTTCCGAGACGTTGACATGCTGCTCTACGAAAACGCCGCTCGCTTCCGCCAGGGACAACTCAAAGGGGACAAGGAGGGGCAGGAACTGATGGACCAGGCAGTGGCAGTCATTGCCGCCGAAGGTGTCGTCAACCCTGAAGGCGTGATGGGCATGGTTGCCCCACCGGTGCAGCCACCTTCCGCCTAGCTGCTCAACTCCGGCAGATTGAAATAGTAGTCAAGGCACTCTGGATTGCGCAGCGCATCCCGATTCTCAATTGCCCGGCCATGGACTGCATGGCTCACCGCCAGCTCAACCTTCTTGCCACTGATGGTGTAGGGAATGTCCGCAATCTGGACGATGCGGGCAGGCACGTGGCGACGAGTAGCTCGCTCCATGATGGAGGTCCGGATACGCTTCTGGATCTCCTCATTGAGGACGACGCCGGGCTTCAGCTTGACGAAGAGGACGATGCGTGTATCGTTTCCCCAGTCCTGCCCGATGACCACGGAATCCTCCACTTCATTGACTGCTTCGACTGCCGGATAGACCTCGCCCGTACCGATCCGTACACCACCTGGATTCAATGTGGTGTCCGAGCGTCCAAGGATTACCAGCCCCCCGGTTTCCTTGCTGATGCTGACGAAATCACCGTGATGCCACATGCCCGGAAACCGTTCGAAATATGCGGCCCGGTAGCGTTTCCCATCGGCATCCCCGAGGAAGTTCAGGGGCATGGACGGAAAGGCTTGCCGACATACCAGTTCGCCGCGCTCATCACGCACCGGTCGGCCATCCTGGTCCACGGAATCCACGTCCATGCCCAGCGGTCGGCACTGCAGTTCACCTGCGTATACCGGCAGCATCGGGTTGCCCAGCGCCAGGCACCCATTGAGATCCGTCCCACCGCTAATGGATGAAAGCTGTATGTCCGGGTGAATCTCCTTGTAGACGTACTCGAAGGCCTCATCGGGTAGGGGGGAACCAGTGGACAACACCGCTCTCAAGGTTGAAAGGTCAGTCTCTTTGCCCGGCTTGACCCCCTGATGGTAGAGTGCTTCCAGATAGCGGGCCCCGGTACCAAACACGGTAACCCCTTCCTCCTCCGTCATCCGCCACAGAGAAAGCGCATCCGGATGGAACGGGGAGCCGTCATAGAGCACGATGGCTGCTCCCGCGCCAAGACTGGCCACCAGCCAATTCCACATCATCCAGCCACAGGTCGTGAAGTAGAAGACTCTGTCTGAGCGTCGAATGTCTGTGTGCAGCACCAACTCCTTGAGCTGGTGCACGAGAATTCCAGCTGCGCTCTGGACCAGGCACTTAGGTAGTCCGGTGGTACCTGAGGAGTACATGATGTAAAGGGGATGCTCTGCCGGCAGGGCAGTGAACTCCGGCTCTTTCTCGGGGCCGACAAACTGGTGCCAGTGGACGGCTTTGGGTATCCCGGAAATGTCCGGTTCCGCATCAAGAAAGGGAACAACTACAACGTGCTCTAGCGTCGGCAGCCCAGCCACCAGTTCCCGCAGGCGCGCCAGGCGATCGTGGCGCTTGCCGCCATAACAATACCCGTCCGCCGCAAAGAGTACCTTTGGCTCCGTCTGCCCGAAACGCGAGAGCACCCCGTCGCGGCCAAAATCCGGTGAAGTCGAGGTCCACACCGCACCAATGCTGGTGGCAGCCAACATCGCGATTACCGTCTGGGGGACGTTGGGCATGTAGCCTGCGACTCGGTCCCCGGGGACAACCCCGGCACGGCGCATTCCCGCCGCCAATCCTGCGACTTCAACTCGCAGTTGACGGAATGTCCAGCGCTCCGGAGGACGGTGTTCGCTGCGACCGATGATGGCCAGTTCATCGTCGTCGTAGCGCAGCAGATTCTCCGCGAAGTTAAGTTGGGCCCCTGGGAACCAACGAGCTCCAGGCATCCGCGGCAGATCGTCCACCACTCGTTCGAATCGCTCATCTGCCCGTATATCCAGGAAATCCCAGATGGTCTCCCAGAAGTCCGGGATATTGTCAACAGACCATTGCCAGAGTTCGTGGTAGGTCTGGCAGGAGAGACGAAAACGCGCATTGACCTCGTTCATGAAGGCCATCATGTTGCTGGCAGCAATGCGGTCGGGGCTAGGTGCCCAAAGCAGCTTGTTCATTTGTTTACCTCACGCCAAAGGGTGATCCACCAGTAGCTCGGTAAGCCTGTCCTCCAGAGTGTCGAAGGAGAAATGGCGCCTACCCAGAGCGAAATTGTGTTCGGTCAGGTTCTCCCGCTCGCGCGGGTCGGCCAGAATACTCGCGACGCAGTCCACAGCTTCCGGGGTCAACTGGTTGTCCTCCAGTTGCACCGTCTTGAACCCCAGTGCACCGATATCGCGCTGGTAGACCGGTTTGTAGCTGTTGACAAAGACAGGTCGTCGGGCGAGTACCGCCTCCACAAAGGCATTGCCGAAACCCTCGTAGTTGGAGAAGAAGGTGCACGCATCCGCCCGGGCGTAAGCATCGGACAGACTGTAGCGCCGGTTTCCCGCCTCGGAAACGGAGCGGACGCTGCCAAAATAGCGGTGGGCAAAGAGTACTCGGCTGCCCAGCTTCAACCTGGCCACCAACTGGCGCAACTCCTCGACATAGGCACCGCCAGGGTCGTCGGTGAGGCTCCCGGTTATCATCAGCTTGACCCGTGGGTCTTTCAGGCGATGCACAAGCTGCACCGCAGTCTCAATGCCTTTGCGCCTGACGACACGAGTCACCTGGCAAAGCAGCGTGTCATCTTCCGACAGCCGCAGGTCGCGTCGCAGCGTCGAGTTGAAATCGTCGCAGGTGGCAAAAGGCGCGTCGAAGTCCATGACATTTGGCACCACCACCGCCCCCACCCCCAAACGACTCTGGAGCTCGTCACGCGCCGCCGAGTTGAGCACCGCGTGACGCACCGTGGGACCGCGTAGCGGAAAGGCCTCGGCAACCAGGTCGTTCACCACTGGCAGATTAGATTCGTAGCGCCCCGGCCGCTCCCAGGCAAAGTCATGATGGTGAGCGACCACGGGCATTCTCAGGCGCGCCACCGCCCGATGCAGTCCCAGGCCCATGGAAATGTGGAATGGCAATGTGCCCGCATTCTCGGGGATCAGAAGTTCCAGCTGGCGACGATCAACCCAGGAGACGATGGCCTCTTCCACGGCCTCTGCATTGGCCCCTAATCTGGACAGAAATTCTTGCGGTGTGGAGTGGCCGCCAAAGAACGCCTGCTTCTGTTCATAGGCGCACTCTCGGCCATAGAAAGAGAGTGGGGCGAACAGGTCTTCGCAGGAGTCGTCGGGTGCGCGCCCCTCGTACTCACCGGCCAGGAGAAAGACATCGTGGCCCATTTTCCTGAGCACCGACCGCCATTTCTCCGCCTCCAACGCAACGCCGTCCACGCCCCCCGCTCGCCCTATGACTACCCCGATGCGCATGTTGCCTCCAACTCGTGAAATATCATCGACGGTCACCCATGCGGGCGAAAGTTACCGCACGACCTGCGCCGTTGCAATCGCCAAAGACAAGCGACTACCAGATGAACTCGACGGAGCCGTTGCCGGTGTTGACTCCGCCGGCATTGTCCTGGTTGGTGCCAGTATTGAGGGACCCACCACCGCCTCCGCCGCGAATGTGCGGCGACAGGTACCCGCCCGGGCCGCCGCCGCTATAGCCGCCGCCACCACCAGCCCCGCCCGATACCGTGCAACCGCCCTGACCGCCGCCACCGCCACCAAATCCGCCGTTGCCGTCGTAGGCGTGGTCGCCGCCAAATGCGCCCCCAACTCCGCCCTCCAACGGTCGCTTGGCAGCCGGAGCCAACGAACAGCCGCCAGAAGATGTCTTCCCCGGGGAGCCGTTGGATTTCCACCCGGCCCCGCCACCGCCAAGGTAGGCATAGCCGTCTGGAGCGGTTCCGCCAAACCCGTCCACGCCAGCTCCGCCGGCAACGCCGTTGCCGTTGGTACCGTTGATGCCGGTAACGGCATCGTAGCCGGCGTTGTCGTAACCGCCGCCACCGCCACCCCCCGCGGCCATGAGCAAGGTATCGCTGCCGTCCAACCAGACGAACGTTCCACCGCCACCCCCGGCATTGGCCTTGACATCCTCCCCCTTGCCGCCCACGAGAAGCTTGAGAACCGCACCGCCCGGAACCGACACTGTCCCTTTCATGCGTGCGCCGCGTCCCCCCGGGAGATTATCGTCAACGTTGCGTCCCCCCTCTGCTCCGGTCAACTGCATGGTCAAGCTGGTCACGCAATCCGGCAGCTGATAGGTCACCACCTGGCCGGAGTACGTGAAGCTCTTTGAGCCGGGAGCGCACTCCCCGCAGGCGAAGTTCGAACACCCCTGCCCGTTTGGGCAGGACCCACAGCTGCCGCCGCAGCCGTCGTCCCCGCATTCCTTGTTCTCGCAGTTGGGTTCACAGGGGCAGTCGACCTCGCAGCGACAGAGCAGTTGGTCACCGTACTGAGGAGTACCGTTCCCTTTGAAACCAAGACTCTGAGAACCGTTCTGGTTGACCTTGCAGCTGTGATTCTGCGGTTCGTAGATGGGGTAGCTGTAATTGCTCGGATTTGCCGCCAGATGGGAGGCCCCCGGGTGCAGCGAGACGCAGTAATCGATCTGCTCCTGCATGCTCACCCAGTTTACGGAGGTCCCGCCCAGACTGCTGCAAACATCCACGCAGGTCCACCCGTTGTTCACGCCAATTCCCGCGGTCCCGTAGACATTCGGCACGCACGCCGGCACGCAGACCCCGTCACTGCAAACACCGCCGTCACAGTCAGCTTCGTTGGGTGCGTGCAGGCAACCCAACTGGCCATCACAGCTATCGTCGGTGCAACCGTTGTCATCATCGCAATCCAGCAACTCCACGCCTGGCACGCAGACTCCTCCGGCACAGCCATCACCTACTGTGCAAGCACTGAGGTCATCACATTGAGCCTGGTTGTTGGTGTGGACACAGCCGGACTCGGGGACACAGCTGTCATCTGTGCAGCCGTTGCCATCATCGCAATCCGGCTCCCCCGCCCCAGGGACACAGACGGTCGCTACGCATTGGTCGCCGAGGGTGCAGGAGTCGCCATCATCGCAGATTGCCGCATTGGCCACGAACAGGCATCCCGCCACCGGGTCGCAGAGGTCGGTGGTGCACTCGTTGTCGTCCTGACAGGGAAGCAATTCCCCGGATTTGCACCAACCCCCGGAGCAACCGTCACCCACGGTGCAAGAATTGCCGTCATCGCAGGGCATGCTGTTGGCCACGAATTGACAACCGCTCTGGCTGTCGCAGGAATCGTTGGTGCAGAGATTGCCGTCGTCGCAGGACAACTGCCCGGCCGCCGCACACTCGCCAAGCTGGCAGTGGTCCCCAGTGGAGCAGACGTCGCCGTCGTCGCAGGGTGCACTGTTGAGCTGGAAGAGGCAGCCACCCTCGGGGTCACAACTGTCCGTGGTGCAAACGTTGTC
The DNA here is from genome assembly GCA_937884235.1 of uncultured Pseudomonadota bacterium. Lineage (GTDB taxonomy): Bacteria > Myxococcota_A > UBA9042 > CAIXZC01 > CAIXZC01 > CALGBT01. The sequence goes on along the minus strand of CALGBT010000081.1, from coordinate 2,416 downwards.
GTCCAGGCACACCTGCCACTGATCATAGACGCACGCTCCGCCGGCGCAGTGATCCCCCAGCGAGCATGCATTGCCATCGTCACAGCCAGCCCCATTGGCCACATGTGAGCAACCGCTCTCGGGAAGGCAGAGGTCGTCAGTGCAGGGGTTGCCGTCGTCACACGATACCGGTGTCCCGGACTGGCATGCCCCTTCCTCACAAACGTCCCCCATAGTACAGATGTCCCCGTCCTGACAGGGGGCCTGGTTGCCGGTGTGAAGGCAGCCGGATTCCAGGTCGCAGATATCGTCGGTGCACGGATTGTCATCCGCGCAATTGACCGCCACTCCCCCACCGCAGAAACCTTCGGCACAGTGTTCCCCCACGGTACAAGGGTTCTCGTCTTCACAGGCGATTCCCCCATGCGCAGCCACTAGACTGCATTCGCCGGTGGTCGCCTCACAGGCCGCTTCGAGACAGGCACCGTCTGCCCCGTCTGGCTCCGGACAGACAACGATGCTCTCCTCAATCACCGTGCAACTGTATGGCCACTTTTCGAGGTCACAGTGCAGGGTGCCGTTGCAGAGGTCCCCGTCTTCAAAGGCCAGGCAATCCGCATCGCTCTGGCAATCGCAAGGAACCGCCACACCCGCACAAGACCCGCCGTTGCACTGGTCCGCCACAGTACACGGGTTGCCATCGTCGCAAGCCAGCACGTTGTGCACGAACTGGCACCCGCCAAAACCATCGCAAGCGTCATTGGTGCACGGATTGGAATCGTCGCAAAGTACCGGGTTGCCCACACAATCTCCAGCCTCACAGTGATCCCCGACGGTGCAGGCATCTCCATCTTTGCACTCGCCCCCATCTAACACTTCGTAACTGCAGGCAGCTTCCCCATTACACGAGTCCAAGGTGCACTCGTTGCCGTCGTCACAGAGGTTGATGTAGTCGCCACCCACTTCGTCGGGCTCGTCGACATCGCCGTCGCAGTCATCGTCCACACCGTTGCAGGTTTCGGGTGCAGGAACAGCCGCGTCACAGGCGCTCAGGCCACCTTCAAGGCAGACGCGCTTGCCCGCACAGGTTCCCCACTCGTTGGCCACCTCGCACGAAGTCCAGAGGGCGCGGGCCACGGACTTGTCGGTGCAAGGACATTCGCCCGCATCAGCCACGCACTGCAGAGTGCTCAGGCCGTCCACCGTCACCGTTGTCTGGCAGGAGAAACCCCATGGGCAGTCCTCATCTTCCTGGCAGTCCCCACCGCAGAAGCCGAGCCCACCATCGTAGGCCACGCACGCGTCCTTCTGCCCCCCCGGAGAGGTACAATCTGCACTGGTAGAGCAGGGCTTACACAGGTTCGAGAAATCCGAGAGGCAGACAAACACCGGGTCCGGGCCCGTCCCGCCCAGCAGCTTGCAGGAGAACCCCTGGGGACATTCCTCCTGACAGACCTGCGAGCAAACACCTTCACCAAGATAGTCTACACACCACCCGGAGAGGCAATCCACGTTGGCCTCACATTCATCCAGAAAACAGCCCTCTCCTGGCAGGCAACCGACCAGCTCTGGAGGAACGTCAAACCCTTCCCACCCGTCGTCATCCTCTGCGCCCGAATCCGGCGTCTCACCGTCCGACTGCAGCAGAACGTCGCCAGTCACATCAGCTGCCGTATCCAGACCCGCGCTCTGGTCCGGTACCGGTGAGACGGAGCCGCTCTGGCTGCATGCCGCGCAGAATAGACCTTCAACCACAATCAATGCCACCAACCTGAATAACTTCATGGTATCGCCTCAGTCACTTGACCGCACTGAAATCAAACGGAAGTCGAAGAACACGATCCGGGGTCCCCTCCGGAAGAACCAATGCCCGGGCCTTCTCCAGAATGCATGTTTCGAATTCCGGGATCGACTGGGACGCTTCGGCAATTATGGCGCTGGTCACCTTGCCCGCAGCATCGACACGCATCTCCACCGTCAGGCGCGGTCCAGTCACGGCCGCTTGCTTCTGCAACTGCACGATGCAATTCCCAAACTCTGGCATGAAGACCTGAACATCGTTCTGCAGCGAACGTAGCTTCACCAGACTGCGGCCCTTCGGCAAAATGCGTTTCTGCCCGACGTCTGCAGCAGCAGTTCTACTAACATCAATGGGAGACACTGCCGCCCCCGAAGTGTCACCGCGGACAACCACCTCACTGGCAGGCTTGCAGCCCGCAACCAGCCCCACCACCAGTACAATCCAGAACCAACTCATCCGAATCCTCATGGAGTACCCTCACTTGTCCACCGGAGATTACACCGTCGGCCCGTGCTCCGCAAGCAAGCCACTCAGGGGCGCATTCCTCAACTGATTGAGGCTGCCCGCGATGCTTCCCTTTTCCCACCGGTCATCCCGCGGCCGGCCCACGGCCGGCGAGGGATCCCCGGGCACCAC
>CALGBT010000080.1 GCA_937884235.1 uncultured Pseudomonadota bacterium | reverse complement strand
TGCGTCTCTCCCGCCGCTGACATTGCCTTGTTGGTCTACAGTGATGGCCAGGGGGCAGCGGCTGGCCGTTTCCTCGACCATGAGCAGAACGACCTGCTGGGCGAGCCCTTCCCCATCTCTTCGCTGGAGGCGGGGCTGTTGACCCAGGCCACGTGTGCCGGTCTGGCCGATGGCACTTTCGTGGTGACCAACAGTGAGTGTGACGGTCTCTACGATTGCGATACCACGCTGCAGTTGGTGGATGGCACTGGCGGGCTGGCAGGTGCTGATATCCAGCTTCACGTCGACGATACCGGTGAGCAGCTCCCTGTTGCAGGCCCCGTAGTCTTCCCCGATGGACGATATGTGGTCATCTACCACGATGACCCCTTTGGTGGCCTGGCGAGCCAGGTGAAGACCCGTACCTACACTACCGAGGTGCTGCCTGTGGGGGCGGCTGCGAAGCTGTCTCTGGACGAGAATGTGCCCAACTCACACCCGGTTGGCAAACTTGTGGCCGGCGACCTGGTGGTCACCTGGCTGCGCAAGTACCTGGGTGAAACCAACGTTGTCTTCCGCAAGGTAGATGTTGACGGAGAGCCGGTGTTTGGTGCTCCCGAGCGCCGGGGAAACAGCGTTGTCAACGGGGCGCAGGAGGCTGGAGCGGGGGTCGAGTTGCCCGGAGCGCACTACGCCCTGGTGTGGCAAAGTGAAGCCATGAGCGGGGGACTTGAGCACGATATCGTCCTGCGCATCTTCGCTGCGGATGGTGCCCCGCAGGGGCTGGAGGAGATTGTCAACACGACTCTCGTCGGTGACCAGATGGACCCCGGTGTTGCCTACCACTCGGCCACCGATTCGTTGCTCATCACCTGGACGCACCGGAACCCCGACCTCTCGACGGATATCAAGGGACGTCTCTTCACCAGCGCTGGCGTGGCCAAGTCTGACGAGTTCCAGGTGAGCTTCATCGCTCAGGACCCTGAAGACGAGTACCGCTCGGTACCGCTCTTCCTCGACGATGGCTCTTTCGTTGTGAACTACACCGGTTGGACCTCGCCGGGCTATCTTGAGGACATCTTTGCCCAGGCTTTCACTAGTGACGGAACGCCCCTGTTTGCGCCCGGAAAGGTGCGTGTAAACTACCAGCGCCCGGACCGGCAAGACCATGTCGCGGCGGTTGCCGTGGGCGGCAAGTCCTATGTTGCGGTTAGCGCCCAGTACTCGGAATCCAACTGGACTCCGCTGAACATCACGCTACGCAAGCTGACCCTCACGATGGATGGCGAGAGCGGCCTCTGGTCGCTGGTCGGAAATCCGGACAAAGGTGACACGCTGATTACCAACGGTGGTTATCCTGAGGCCCCTGCCATCGCCTTCGACGGCAGCAAGCTGCTGGTCTGTTGGAAGGCGCTCGTCCATGTGAACTGCCAGCTCCTCACCGTTGACTTGCAGTTTGCCGGGGCTGCCTTCACGGTGGAGAATCTGGGGGACCCCGAGTATCCGACCCTGGCGGCCCGGGAGAGCAACCACTTCCTTCTAGCCTATGACCAGTTGGCCGCCAACGGCGATGGCGACTTGCGGGGTGTGGTGCTGCATCAACTCGACGGAGTTGGCAACGCTTTGGTCCCCGCAGTAATGGCCAACTGGACGATTGCCGGGGCGCAGTCCGGTCCATTCCTGGTCCCCGTCACGCTGGCCGAGTTGACGGTGGCGGGCTGGACCAGCCACGGCCAGGATGGCGATGGCGACGGCATCTTCTTCCGGATTCTGGAATAGCCTACTTCAGACGAACCACGAATGAGTCTCGGCCCTGGTAAGTGGCCAGAGGTCCGGTACCCGGGTCCATGCTGCCCGCGGGCGGAGGTGCGCCGTCTGCACTACCGTTGAAGGAACCGGCGAAGGCGACGACGCCGCTGCTTCCCACCGAGACCCAGTAGGCGACATCGTCGTCGGCCCCCCCCAGCGCCTCTGACCAGCGATGGCTCCCATCGAGGCCATAGGCGGCGACAAAGACTTCGGACAGGTTGGCCCCGGGCCCCCCCCCGGCCAGGGGCTCACCGCCCAGCGTGATAACTGGGCTGAAGAAGGCGCCCACCATATAGAGGTTGCCTTCCTGGTCCAATGCCAGGCACTTTGAGAGATCCCAGTCGACCCCACCAAAACCGTGGGACCAGACGGGTTCTCCGTCGGCGGTGAGACGGGCGAGAAAGATGTCATGCTTGTCCAGCGCGCCGATGTGCTCGATAGGGCCACCGCCAAAATCCACCACCGCACTTTGCAGCGACCCGGTGATGTAAACGTCGCCCGCTGCTGAGACGGTGAGCGCGTGCCCCGCATCGTGGTTGGTGCCCCCAAAGTGCCTGACCCAGCGAGGGTCACCGGCGGCGGTGAGAGACCCTACCAGTACGTCACGTTCGCCGTTGGTAGTCACCAACTCACCGTCGAAAAGCATGCCAGCCCCTGATAGCGCCCCCAGGAAGTAGACATTGCCCATGGCATCGGCGGCCAGTGAATGGACATAGTCAAAGCCGGTGCCGCCGAGAACCCGTGCCCAAAGAGGCTTACCCGTGGCATCCAGCTTGATGACCATGAGGTCGTACTGCTCGCTGCCCAGGGTGTTGGTGAGGCTCAAATCGCCGAGAGTGACGCTTGAGGACGAGAAATACCCGCCGAGGAAGACGTTGCCATCGCCATCTTCGGCGATGGAGAGCAGGATCTCATCCTTGTCGCCACCAAACGAAATCGCCCAAATCACCTTTCCGTCGTCGTCCAGGGCTGCGGCCCAGGCATCGAACTTGCCGCCGCTATTGAACTGCTCTGTACCGATGAGGAGTTTGGTGCTGCCAGTGAACCCGGCAGCCAGGACACCCCCGCTAGCCCGGGGGGCCACGGCTCGCAGGCGGTCGTCAGCCTCGCCACCCAACAGCCTGGTCCAGTCCGGTGTGCCGTCGGGCAACAGGCGAGTGATGAAGACCTGCCGAACGTCGCTGGCCGGGATCTGCCCCTGGACTTCGCCCGCCACCTGGAAGGTCTTGCTGTTGGTGTGTCCGCCGACATAAATGGAGCCATCGGGGCCGGTGGCCACGGAGAGGGCCACATCTGCCATCTCACCGCCCATGGAGACGGCCCAGAGAGGGTCTGGCATGGGGCAGTCATCCCCGCAACCACTACCGGTATCGGCATCGTCATGCGCTAGACTGTCGCCATCGACTCCGGGAGTATCAAGCTCGCCCGGCAGATCCGGTTTGCCATCCGGGATATCTGCTGAGTCCAGCGGCTGGCTATCCACCTCGATATCGAATCCCGGGCCGTCATGATCAATGGAATCGAACGGCAGAACTTCGGTGACGTGAGTATCCACCACATACTGCCCGTTGCCCGGGCTACTGCAAGCGGCCAGCAGCAGAGCCAGTGCCGAAAGCCGCACACCGTAGAATCGCATCACAACCTCCCTGGGGTCTTCCGTGACATGATACAGAGAGGCCGTAGGACAGACAACCGGCTTTCGCAGCATGATGCCCCTACGTAGTGCGCATTGCGGGGAAGTTGGCTCCCGTGCTATCTTGACTGCGCAGCTATCCTACGGAACGCAATACGCTCCCGGTGCGGAGGAAGAGATGAGAAAGATATGCCTTGCCCTCGTCCTGTCAGTTGCAGCCTGCAGCCAGCCTGGCGGGGATGCGGTTACCAAAGACTCCAGTTGGACTGACGTACAGATACGCAATGGGGATGTTCGTCTCCCGGAAGCCGCCGTGCCGGAAGTCATAGATTGGCTTGTCCCGGAATTGCTGGCCCCAGATCTTCCCTTCGTGGATTTGACCAGTGGCTGTGAAGCCGGCACCGGGTGCTTCCTCGACCCCTGCGAGAACGGCGAGGATTGTCTTTCGGGTCTCTGCGTTGGTCACCTGGGCAATGATGTATGCACCATTGAATGCGTTGAAGAATGCCCCCAGGGCTGGCTCTGCGAACAGCTGGGAGCGGGACCAGATACGATGTTCGCCTGCATCTCTCCTTTCACCCATCTCTGTCGGCCCTGTTCCAAGAGCTCGGACTGTGTGGCCCCGCTGGGCATTGAGGATGTCTGCCTCGCTTTCGGAGATGAAGGGAGCTTCTGCGGTGCTGACTGTGCTTCCACTGGCAACTGCCCCGACGGCTTCGAGTGCATAGATGGGCAGACCGTGGAAGGCGGGCAGGTCAAGAATTGCCGACCAGCGGGGGGGGAGTTGTGCGTCTGTTCCGGCCAGTCCGTGAAGCTCGGGCTCACTACCACCTGCCTCGTCACCAACGAGTGGGGTGGCTGCCAGGGCCACCGTCAATGTCTCGAAGCGGGCCTGAGCGACTGTGATGCCGACCAACCGGGGGCCGAGGTTTGCGATGGCCTGGACAACAACTGCGATGGCCAGGTGGACGAGTTGGACTGCAGCGATGAAGATGCTTGCACCGAGGATTCCTGCGACCCGGCTCAGGGCTGCATCCACCTGCCCTTGACCGGCACGGAGTGTGCGGACGGCAATGTCTGCACCCTCGCCGACCATTGCGAGGAGGGGATCTGCGTCGGTACTGCCATCAACTGCGACGACAAGGATCCCTGCACCGAAGACCTCTGCGACCCCACAGGGGGGTGCGACTACCTGTTCAATTCGGCCCCGTGTGATGACCAGGACCCTTGCACTGCCGGAGACCTGTGCGCCGACGGTGTGTGCCAGGGAACACAACTCTCCTGCCAGTGCAAGGAAGATCTCGATTGCCTCGAACTTGAAGACGGCGACCCCTGCAATGGCACGTTGTACTGCAACACCGGCAAGCTCCCCCATACCTGCGACATCGTCCCCGGATCTCTGATTGACTGTCCGCCCCACGATGGCCTCAACGAAGGTTGTCTCAACAACACCTGCAACCCGCAGACCGGAAAGTGCGAGTTGGTCGCGGACAACGAGGACAAGGCCTGTGACGACAGCAACGCCTGTCTCGTCGGCGAAAGCTGCCAGGAGGGGCAATGTGCCGGCGGTATCGAGACGAACTGCAACGACGGCAACCCGTGCACCGACGATCTCTGCGAGCCGTCCGCGGGGTGCCAGCACGTTGCCAATCAGGCCCAATGCGAAGATGGCGACTCCTGCACACTGAGCGATGCCTGCGTTGACGGCGTATGCCAGCCCGGGCCGACTCAGCAGTGCAATGACGGAAATCCCTGCACCGACGACTTCTGTGACCCGGTACTGGGCTGTGTCCACAATCCCAATGGGGCCATCTGCGACGACGGCAACTTCTGTACCCAGGGGGATGTTTGCAGCCTCGGTGCGTGCAAAGCTGGCGGAGCCATCGAGTGCGGCGATGACAACATCTGTACCGATGATAGCTGCGACCCCGCGGTAGGTTGCGTTCATTCCCTAAATGAGGCCCCCTGCAATGATGGAGACCTCTGCTCTGTTGATGACCACTGCCAGTTGGGGGCATGCGCTGGCGGAGGGCTGCTGGCTTGTACCGATAACGATCCCTGCACTGAGGATTCGTGTGCCAGCGGTATCGGCTGTGTCTTCGCCCCGCTACCCGATTGCTGTGCCGAAGGTCTGACCAGCTGCAACGCAATCTGCCGGGACCTGCAGACCGACCCGAGCAACTGCGGCAAGTGCGGCAAGATTTGCCCGGCGGCAGACAACGGCGAGACCTCCTGCGTGAACGGGGAATGCACGATTAGCGCCTGCATCGAGGGCTTCGATGATTGCGACGAGTTGCTGGCCACCGGGTGCGAAGCGAATCTGCTCGTCGACCCGGCAAACTGCCAGCAGTGCGGCGATCTCTGCGACCTGGACAGCGGGGAAACGTGCCTCGCTGGCGAGTGCCTCTGCATTCCACAATGCGATGGCCTCGAGTGCGGCGACGATGGCTGTAATGGGGTCTGTGGCGAGTGCCAGGACGGGGAGAACTGCCTTGATGGGACGTGCACCAGCCTCACCGTCGGCTCTTTCAAGGTGCTCAAGAGCAAGCCGGTGCTGGACAACGGCATCCACTATCTGCTGCTGCAGGTGGGTATCACCTCAGCGACGGCCACCTCCGATAGCTGGTGCCAGGAATACCAACAGCTTTGCCAGCACTTCGGGCTGGTGCCAACGGGCTGTGGCGATAATTTTGATTCGGGGGGCTACAAGGCCTGCAAAACCGACTTTCTATCCAACGGCACGGCCAATACCCTGGGTTGCAGCCCGTCTGGCGGCATCGCCAACGTGGCCAAGGCCAACGGCTTTGCCGGGGCCACCAGCAGCAATTCTTTTGGCTTCCACTACTGCAACGGTTCTTGCACCAAGGAGCTCTGCTCCGGCGAGAACTGTAACTCCGCGTTGAGCGACTTCGATGCCACCCAGGAGGTGGGCTACACCCTCTGCTTTGAGTGCGCAGCTGAGTGTGAGGGCAAGGTGTGCGGCGACGACGGCTGCGGCGGGAACTGTGGCCAGTGTGCCGGCCCCCAGGATGCCTGCGTCGACGGCCAGTGCCTCTGCCAGCCCGCCTGCGATGGCAAGCTCTGCGGACCCGACGGCTGCGGCGGAAGCTGCGGCGGCTGCGACAACAAGGAGTGCGGCGACGATGGTTGTGGCGGTAACTGCGGCATCTGCATCGGCCCACAAGAGGAATGCCTCGCCGGCACCTGCACCTGCATGCCGGCCTGCGACGGCAAGAACTGTGGCCCCGATGGCTGCGGCGGAGTGTGTGGCACCTGCAATATTCAGGATACTGTCTGCCACGTCGGTGAATGCCTGCCCTTCAAAGACAGCTGGGTCATCGCCGCCGAGAAGGAGATAGTTTACAAGGGAATCTACTACCTGCTGCTGAAGGTCGGCTTCAAATCGGAAACCTCGGTGGCCGAGAACTGGTGCTACGAGTACACCAACCTCTGCGCCAGCTATGGCTATCTGCCCACCGGCTGCGGCAGCGACTTCCCCTCGGGCGGCTACGGCGAGTGCAAAACGAAGTACCACTCCGACGGCACCAGCAACTCCCTGGGTTGCAACCCCTCCGGGGGCATCTCCAATGCGGCCCAGCAAAATGGTTTTCCGGATGCTACCAGCAGCAATTCCTTTGGCTACCACTCCTGCGGCGGGTCGTGCCAGAAGCAAATGTGCAGCGGCAATCACTGCAACAGCGCGCTCAGCTACATCGACACGACCAAGGACTACGGCTACACCCTGTGCCTCATGTGCAAGCCGGACTGTGCAGGCAAGACCTGCGGCGACGATGGCTGCGGCGGCACTTGTGGAACCTGCCTGGGGCAGCAAGACGCGTGCATCGCCGGAGTCTGTACCTGCCAGCCAGCCTGTGATGGCAAGCTTTGTGGCGATGACGGCTGCGGCGGCAGCTGCGGCGGCTGCAACGGCAAGGTCTGTGGCAGCGACGGCTGTGACGGCAACTGTGGCACCTGCCCCGGCCTCCAGGATGAGTGCATCGCCGGGGCTTGCGTCTGCATCCCCGACTGTGACGGCAAGGTCTGCGGTGAAGATGGGTGCGGCGGGAGTTGCGGCACCTGCGACGACCCTAACCAGGGCTGCCACGTCGGGCAGTGCAAGCCCTACAAAGGGAGCTGGATCATCCTCGACGAGAAGGAAATCGTCTACAAGGGCATTTACTACCTGCTGCTCCAGGTGGGATTCAAGTCGGATATGTCCACTGCCGAGAACTGGTGCTACGAGTACACCGATCTTTGCGCCAGCTATGGCTATGTTCCTACCGGTTGCGGCGATGACTTTCCCTCGGGCGGCTACGGCGAATGCAAGAGCAAGTACCAGTCCGACGGCACCAGCAACACGCTGGGCTGCAATCCCTCGGGGGGGATCTCCAATGCTGCACAGCAAAATGGCTACAACGATGCCAACAGCGCCAATTCCTTTGGCTTCCACTCCTGCGGTGGCTCGTGTCAGAAGCAGATGTGCAGCGGACAGCATTGCAATTCCGCGCTGAGCTACATCGACATGACCAAGGACCACGGCTACACCCTCTGCCTCAAGTGCAAGCCGGACTGCGCCGACAAGGTTTGCGGTGACGATGGTTGTGGTGGGAGTTGCGGCACCTGTAACGGTGAGCAGGAGGCATGCGAGGAGGGTCTCTGCGTCTGCCAGCCGGCCTGCGACGGCAAGCTCTGCGGGCCAGACGGATGCGGCGGGAGCTGCGGTGGCTGCGACGGCAAGGTCTGCGGCGACGATGGCTGCGAGGGCACCTGTGGAGTCTGTCCCGGCCCCCAGGAGGAGTGTCAGAACGGCGCCTGCGTCTGCATCCCCGACTGCGCCGGCAAGTTCTGTGGCAACGACGGCTGCGGCGGCAGCTGCGGCAATTGCCAACTCGAGGGGGAGAGTTGCTGGTCGGGACAGTGCAAGCCCTCGGTGGGCAGCTTTGCGGTGCTGGAAGCCAAGGACATCACCTACAAAGATATCCCCTACCTGCTGCTCAAGGTGGGTCTGATCTCCGACCAGTCCGTTTCCGACAACTGGTGTTACGAGTACCTGAACCTCTGCCAGTCCTTCGGTCCTGGCGAGGGCTACCTCCCCACTGGCTGTGGCGATGCCTTCCCCTCCGGTGGCTATGGGGAATGCAAGAGCAAATACAAGTCGGATGGCACCAGTAACTCCCTGGGCTGCAACCCGTCGGGCGGCATCTCTAACGCGGCTCAGCAGAACGGCTTCGCCGATGCTACCAGTACAAATTCCTTCGGTTTCCACTCCTGCGGCGGCTCATGTCAGAAGACCATGTGCACCGGAAATCATTGCAACAGCGCGCTGAGCTACATCGACATGGGGCTGCCATGGGGCTACACTCTCTGCATCAAATAGGAGGTTTTTCATGCGTCGAATGGTCGTTTTGATGTTGGCTGGAGTCTTTCTGGCAGTCGCCTGCAACCAGGCCAAAGAGTCCGAGCAGACCGCAGACGAGGCCGCGCCCGCAAAGAAGAAGGCCGATGACCCACACGAGATGCACAAAGCCATGGGTCGCCAGGTAGCCGTGCAGTGGCTGGCCTTTGGCGACGAGGGCGACTGGGCCGCGACGTGGGACAACGCCTCCGCACTGTTCAAAAAGAGCATCGACAAGGAGCTTTGGGCAACCAAGGTAAAGTCAGTCCGAGACCCCTTGGGAGAACTTCTGGACCGCAAACTGCTCCTCGTGAAATTCGAAACCACCCTCCCCGGCGTCCCTGACGGCGAATACGTCATCGCCCAGTTCACCACCCGCTGGGAGCACAAAGCCCAGTCCATCGAAACCGTCTCCGTGGTCAAGGAACCCGACGGCATGTGGCGGGTGACGGGGTATTTTATCAACTAGCGTTTGCTGCACCGGGCGTTGCCAGTAGCCGAAAAACCGACTCTTTGTTCTTGCCTCGAACTGTGGTAAGGTCGGCCCGGTTCTACGAACGCGGGGCGGAGCCGGATGAAAGGCGCACCGATAGATTATGTCATCATCCTTGTCTACTTTATCGCCATCTTGGGCTTTGGCGTCTTCTTCGGCAAGTTCACCAAGAGCACCAAGGACTTCTTCTTTGGTGGCCAGCGTTTCTCGTGGTGGCTGATTGCCGTGTCGTTGGTGGCCACGACGGTGGGGTCCTACTCTTTCGTCAAGTACTCCCACATGGCCTATTCCTACGGCATTTCCTCCACTCAAACCTATCTCAACGACTGGTTCTGGATGCCCTTCCTGCTCTTTGGCTGGGTGCCCATCATCTACTACTCGAAGGTTCAGTCCATTCCTGAGTACTTCGGCCGGCGCTTCAACCAGACCGCCCGCAATATGACCACGGTCATCATCCTGCTCTACATGATCGGGTACATCGGTATCAACTTCTACACCATGGGCGTGGCGCTCCACGCATTGCTGGGCTGGCCCAAGTTTCTGGGCTCCGCCGTGACCGCGGTCATCGCCTCGGTCTACGTCACCGCCGGCGGCCAGACCTCAGTCATCATGACCGATCTTTTCCAGGGCTTTCTCCTGCTCCTGGCTGGTGTCTTTCTGCTCATCGTCGGCATCGATGTGGTGGGCGGCTGGGAGAACTTCTGGTGGACCCTGCCCGCTGACCATCACCACGCACTGGCCCACTACAACGACCCGCCCAAGTTCAACTTCGTGGGCATCTTCAACTACGATACTCTGCTTGATCGGGCTCTCGACGCCATTGGACTGCGGGTC